>JAIOZM010000128.1 GCA_021740585.1 Bacteroidales bacterium | reverse complement strand
TGAGGGGTTGAGGGGTTGAGGGGTTGAGGGGTTGAGGGGTTGAGGGGTTGAGGGGTTGAGGGGTTGAGTGGTTGAGTAGGTAGTTTATTAATTATTTTTACATGTTTTAAGGTACTTTATGTATCCGTTTAGTAATTTTATCACTTCAAAAGTATTCGATCTATAAGTGTTAAAATCGTTATTTTCAATATAGCCCTCATCAAGTGCAATATAGAAATGGTCAATCAATTCGTATAGAGAACCTCTGGCTTGTCTGCAAAATTGAATATTTTCCTGAAAATGGAATCTGCCGTGACCTTCTGCAATGTTTGCTGTTACGGAGCGAGAGGCTCTGATTATTTGGTCGGTAAGCTTATATTTTTCTTCAGGGGAAAAGGTCTTAGACAGTTTGGATATATTAATACGCAATTCTCTTGCTTTTTTCCATACTTCCAAAGTTTCGAAAGTCGATTTCGTATCACTCATCAAAATAATATTTAGGTGTTTTCTCCTGACTCAACTCAATCTACAACTTCACCACTCCCCACAACTCAACTAAACAATGTCTCAACAAATTCAACTCTGTCGAAAACAATCAGATCTTCCATTTTCTCACCAATTCCTATATATTTTACCGGGATTTTAAACTGTTCGGAGATACCAATTACTACTCCACCTTTGGCAGTTCCATCCAGTTTCGTTAATGCCAGAGCATTTACTTCGGTAGCCAAGGTAAATTGTTTGGCTTGTTCAAATGCATTTTGTCCTGTCGAGCCATCCAAAATAAGCAGAATCTCATGAGGTGCATCGGGAATTACTTTTTGCATAACCTGTTTAATTTTGCTTAATTCATTCATCAGGTTAATTTTATTATGCAATCGGCCGGCGGTATCAATAATGACTACATCGGATCCATTAGCTTTAGCTGACGAAAGAGTGTCGAAGGCCACAGATGCAGGATCTGCACCCATTTTTTGTTTAATAATATCAACCCCTACTCTTTCAGACCAGATGGTTAGCTGGTCGACTGCCGCAGCGCGAAAGGTATCGGAGGCTCCCAATACCACTTTTTTACCTGCTTTTTTAAACTGATAGGCCAGTTTTCCAATGGTGGTGGTTTTACCAACACCGTTTACACCTACCACCATAATAACATAGGGCTTGTTTTCTAATACAGCATCAAAACCTTTAACCAATTTACTGTTATTCTCTTCAAGAAGAAGGGCGATTTCATTTCTCAATAATAAATTTAACTCATTGGTGTTCATGTACTTCTGACTAGCCACCTTTGCTTCTATCCTGGAAATAATTTTAATGGTGGTAGCTACACCAACGTCGGAGCTTATCAGTACTTCTTCAAGATTATCGAGGACTTCATCGTCCACTTTTGATTTTCCAATGACAGCCCTTGAAAGTTTTTTCAAAACACTTTCTTTTGTCTTTTCAAGTCCTTTATCAAGATGACCTTTATTTTGCTTTGAAAAAATACCCATAACTTTAAATTAAATTCTAAAATACAAAAAAAAAGGTACCTTATGAGCACCTTTTCAATATCTATTACAGCTTACTTTTTACTTTGCGAAAAAAGCTTGCATATTTTCAAGGATGACCATTTGCTCATCGAATGAATAGGAGCCTGAATCAGACTTTACCATTTTGATGCACTTAACTGTATTTTTTACTTTCCCTGTCTGCAGAGATGCAACAACTTTCTTTGCCATTTCTATAAATTTTATTTGATTTCTTTATGAACAGTTACTCTTTTAAGAATTGGATTGTATTTTTTCAATTCCATTCTTTCAGTAGTGTTCTTTCTATTTTTTTTAGTGACATATCTGGAAGTTCCGGGTAAACCGCTTTCCTTATGCTCAGTGCATTCGAGGATTACCTGTATTCTGTTTCCTTTACTTTTCTTAGCCATTTTAGCAATAATTAAAATTAATAACTTGTAATGAAACCTTTTGACTTGGCTTCTTTCAGGGTACTATTTAAACCATTTTTATTAATAGTACGCATCGCTTTTGCGGATACTCTTAAGGTAATCCAGCGGTCTTCTTCAGGTAGATAAAACTTTTTGTCGAAAAGGTTTGGAAAAAATTTTCTTTTAGTCCTTCTTTTTGAATGGGAAACATTGTTTCCAGTCATCATCTTTTTTCCTGTTATTTGGCAATTTTTTGACATTTTCTTTAAATATTTTCAGGATTTTTCAAACAGATCGCAAATTACGGCATTTTCTTTCAAATAATCAAATGATTAGATACTTTTTTTCAATTCTTGTATTAGGGTTTAATTTCAATGCCTAAAATAATCTTTCTCAACATATTAAGACTTGTTAGTGTTGCACGGTCAATCGTTCTTCCTCTGTGCTCGCCAAAATTAAATCGCCTGGCAATGCATTTTTCTGCCGAAGAAACGGCAATCCACGTAGTGCCAACAGGTTTTTCTTCAGTCCCACCCGATGGTCCTGCAATACCGCTGGTGGCAATCCCGAAGTCGGTTTTCATTTTTATTCTTACATTTTGAGCCATGGCTGTGACCACCTTTTCACTAACCGCACCATAATTTTCAATATCGTCTTTACTCACTCCCAACTCGTTTATTTTTATTTCATTGGAATACGCTACCACCGACCCAATAAAATAGGCCGAACTTCCTGCAACCGATGTTAGAGAAGATGCAATGTTTCCACCTGTACAACTTTCGGCAGTGGAAAGACTTAATTTTTTTTCTTTTAATAAATTGCCGATAAACTGCTCAAGACTTATATCCTCAGTGGCAAATACGTCATCTGATATGATACTTAACAACTTAATCTCCTCCTGTTGAAGTAATACATTAAGATAATCCCTGTTCTTGCCTATAGCTGTCATTCTTAAACGTACAATTCCCGGTCGGGGAAGATAGGCCAGTTTAATATCGTCGGGAAGTGCTTCTTCCCAATCTTTTATCTTAGCCGCAAGGTATGATTCAGGCACACCCTGAGTCATTATGGTTTTATGAATAATGACATTCCCGTTAATCATGCTCTGTAATCGGGGCAATAACTCATCGTTAACAATCCCTTTCATTTCGAAAGGTACACCCGGCATACTAACAAAGATGGTTCCTGATCTTTCAAACCACATACCTGCTGCTGTGCCAGAATTATTTTTTAAGGGAATACAATTATGAGGCAGAATAGCTTGTTGGCGGTTGGTTTCAGTAAGGCTGAATCCCCGTTTTTTAAACAATTCACCTATATGAATTAAGACTTCCTGATTCTCCACCATTCTGCTTTCAAAATATTCGGCCAGACTTTTCTTAGTTATGTCATCCTTTGTTGGTCCCAATCCCCCGGTAAGGACAACGAGATCCATTCCGGATTCAAAATCTCTTAACGTATTCAAAATGGCTTGGTGATTATCGGAAATACTTCTGATTTCTTTGATTTGAACTCCTGTAAGATTCAGTTGCTGAGCTATCCAGGCTGAATTTGTATCTATTATCTGTCCTATAAGGATTTCGTCTCCTATGGTTACTATTGCTGCATTCATGGGTACAAAGATAGTAAATTAATGTGGTGGTGTGATAATGTGAGGGTGTGAGGGTGTGAGGGTGTGAGGGTGTGAGGGTGTGAGGGTGTGAGGGTGTGAGGGTGTGGCGGTTCCTGAGCCTGAGGTCCCTGAGCTTGCCGAAGGGCCGAAGGATGGTGTGGTGGTTGAGTAAGTTGAGTAGATGAGTGTTTGAACATTTTTAGTAAGTATAGTAAGTGTAGTTGTTGAGTGAAATTTTCTTCAATATCACACCATCACACCATCACACCATCACACAATTTTCACTATCTTTGCCGCCTATGATTTCAGCGCACTACGGAGAATTTGCAGCCTTGCTTGTCGCCATATTCTGGACGATAACGGCATTGGCATTTGAATCTGCAACTAAAAAAGTTGGATCAATTGCTGTGAATATTATCAGACTGGTAATAGGCTTTTTATTCCTTTCAACACTGACTCTGATACTACGAGGAAAATTCCTTCCTGTGGATGCCAGTATGCATAACTGGATTTGGCTGGGTGTTTCCGGGCTGATTGGATTTGTAATCGGGGATTTATTTTTGTTTAAGTCCTACCCTATTGTTGGCTCCTGGTTTTCGATGCTTATGATGACCCTTGCTCCTCCCATTGCGGCTATTTTTGGATTCATTATTTTGGGAGAGCGTATGGAATTGAAATCGCTGCTGGGAATGTCGCTAACTATTACCGGGATTGGACTAACGATATTCAGCAGAAAGTCAAAAAATGAAAAATTCAGCCTTAACAAACCAGCAATTGGAATTCTATATGCACTGATTGGTGCATTTGGCCAGGGTTTGGGAATTGTTTTCAGTAAACTTGGAATGGCCGATTATGATCCATTTGCTTCTACTCAAATTAGAATAATTACCGGGATGATAGGGTTTGGTATAATAATAAGTTTTGCCGGAAGATGGAAATCCATATATACTGCCCTAAAAAACCGGAAAGGAATGCTTGGAATCACAGTTGGATCATTTTTCGGACCTTTTTTGGGAGTCAGTTTTTCTTTAGTAGCAATAAAATATACTCAAACGGGGATCGCATCGACCATTATGGCTATTGTTCCGATTCTGATAATTCCGCCTTCCATTCTGTTTTTCAAACATAAAATCACACTCCGTGAAATGATTGGTGCTATTATGGGAGTGATTGGGGTTATGTTATTTTTTGTTTAGGACATCACCACACCCTCACACCATCCATTACCAATCGGCAGGCCAATCAGACAATCCTTTAAAGAACATTAAATCTTCATAATAAGGATGTGTTTTATCTTCGATAGCAAGCATTTCGTCGGCAGAAAGCGCTGAAAACTCAGTTGCAATCTTAACGTTTTCTTCCAGTTCGGCAATGGTATCAATTCCAATAATGGTAGTACTTACGGGCAAAGTCATTACATATTCCATAGCTTCTTTCATAGTAATAATTCCACCATGGGAGAAAATCCTGTCGCGGGCCGGAATTTTCATCGCTACAATACCCATATTCTTTTCAACAGCAGTGGGCATGAGTTTATCAATAAAAGAATCGTAATGCTTATCAGCCGCATTAACAGCCATGAGGATGTTGTCGAAAGGATAACGTTCGATCAGTGTCTTTAAAACAAAAGCATCTTCATGTCCGGTACAACCAATAAATTTAACCATTCCCTCATCCCTGGCCTTTTCCATGGCTTTAATTACACCGGTATCGGTGAACATTTCGTCAAGAGTATCGATCTCTCTTTTTTTAACATTATGAATTTGCCAAAGGTCGAGATGATCAGTCTGCAGATTTTTCAAAGATTGCTCCAGAAGTCTCATGGAACCATCGTAAGTACGGTCGTGAGTTTTGCTGGCAAGGAAAACTTCATTCCGGCGTGTTTTTAAAACCTGGCCAACATTTCTTTCACTTGTACCCATTGCCTCGGCTTTCACTATGGTTTCTGTTGCTCTCCCATAGGCAGCAGCAGTATCGATATAATTAATACCCAAATCGATGGCTCTGTTAATAATTTCGACTGACTCCTTTGATTTCCCTGGTATTTCAGTGGTTGCCTGGGCCCCAAAACTGTAGATACCAACCTTTCTGCCGGTTTTTCCAAGAGCTCGTTGTGGGATACCTTTAGTATTTAAGCTCCCACAGGAGTTCATCAGAGGAGCAAGACTAAGCGCGACGGTCGAGGCCATCATTTTTTTAAGAAATTCTCTTCTTGTTTTTTCCATGGTTATTTATATTTATTGAGTGTCTCATATTAATAATTAGCTGCCGGAGTCAAATATTTAAGTCCTTAGGTTCATTAAAATATTTTCGTATGAAATAATACTATTCATAACTCATTAAAAACCGGACTCCCGAATAATTGAAAGTAAATATATGAAATCAGGTAAAAATTTACAATTATAACGTGACATTAAAAAATCTTTATGTGGGGCCGGACATTTTCATATTATCCTGGTTCAGAAATTAATGTTGGCATAAACGCATTTTCGGTTTTATAATCATGTTCAACAAAAACATTGTAAAAACAATCTGAAGTATCCAAATCATCAATCAGACATTAGCATCCCAAACTTTTTAAGACTTCCTTTTCGGGTAATTAATCTTTGTATGACAGAATACTAAACTATTTTTTGCATACATTGTTATATTGTTACTAATCATTTTTGTGGATAATGAAAATATATTATTTGATAGTAACGGCCGGTTTATTTTTCTCGAGTGTTGCGTGTTCGCAAAAAAAGTTGACTGAGCCTCCCAAAAACAATATAGAAAATATGGATAAAGTATATAATTTCAATACACTGAATTCCTTTGAACATTATGTTATTAATGAAAAAGGGACTGAACGGCCATGGGTTGGCATATATACCGATCACAAAGAAACAGGCACATATATTTGCAAAAAATGCAATGCCCCCTTATATAAGTCGGCCGACAAATTCGATTCGCATTGCGGCTGGCCCAGTTTCGATGATGAAATCGATGGTGCTGTGGAGCGTCATACTGATGCTGACGGACAGCGTACAGAGATTGTATGTGCTAATTGTGGTGGTCATCTGGGGCATGTATTCATTGGTGAACATTACACCGACAAAAACACCAGGCATTGTGTGAATTCCGTATCCATGAGCTTTGTAGGAAATAATGAGGAATTACCTAAAGTTATCAGGGTGGTGAGGTAATTCGGTGCTTCGGCTTCGCTCAGCAACCGAAATCGCTCAGCAACCGAAATCGCTCAGAAACCGAAATTGCTCAGAAACCGAAATCGCTCAGAAACCGAAATCGCTCAGAAAATAGACTTCATAGCCCTAATCCTCTGAAGCAAAGGAGGATGAGAATAATAAACTTTCACATAAACCGGATGAGGAGTCAGATTACTCAGGTTTTTTGCTGTTAGTTTCTTCAGAGCCGATATAAGGTGTTGGGCTTCGTAATTTTCCGCAGCAAAACGGTCTGCCTGAAATTCATTCCGTCTGCTGAAAATATTCATCAGATAACCTGTTACCATTGAAATAGGGGTATACAAAATACCAAATGCCAGCATAGAAATATGAAAATTTGGCTGTTCAACTCCCATTGCCAATGACAATTGCGGATTATTCATAAACAGAGAAAATAGAAAAAGGGTAAATCCGATTTGTGCTATAGATAAAGCGGTACCATACAGACTGTGTTTCTTTTTATAATGTCCTATTTCATGAGCCAATACTGCAACAATCTCCTGAATGGAGAGATCATTTATCAGTGTATCATATAGTACAATTCTTTTCTTTGCCCCAAGACCGGTAAAATAAGCGTTTGCTTTGGTAGAACGTTTAGAGCCATCGATAACGTAAATATTATTCAATTTGAATCCGGCTTTTTTGCTAAAATCCTCAATTGCTGTCCTCAGCTCCCCCTCATCAAGTGGGGTTTGCTTGTTGAATAGTGGCACTATCAGATTCGAGTAAAACATAGTCATAAATAATGTAAACGCAGCCACCAATACCCAGGCCCAAATCCAGAAATTCTGACCGGTTAGCTGATAGAACCAAACCACAATAGCAAGAATTCCGCCTCCAATTATGGCCCCCAGAAGCCATCCTTTAATTTTGTCTAATACGAAGGTTTTACCCGTGGTTTTATTAAATCCAAACTTTTCCTCTATTACAAAAGTATCGTACACATCAAAGGGCAAGGAGAGGATATCGGAACCAAATGAAAGGATTCCGAAGAAAGCCAAAACGGTTATTATATATGTTCCTGTTAATGAAAAAGAAAAATCATTTAAAAAAGCAAATCCGCCAAGAAGGAACATTATCAGAATAAGTATGAGGCTGTATGTGCTTGTAATGATTGAAAATTTTGAATTAGCTCTTTTATACTCCTGTGATTTTTCATATCGTTCTGGTTCATAAACATCTTTTAGCTCTTCAGGCACAGGAGCTTTTGTGTTTTTCATATTAAGCCATGAAAGCCAGCGTTCCAGAATAAATCCACCGATTAAAATACCAAGAATTATATAGAAGTAATAATTTGTCATTTGTTTTGATTATTAAAAGTTCTCAAGTTTTATCTATTTCTGAATTAGGTAATATCTTCCTCTCCAATTCACTAATCCGGAAAAAAGGAGAATGTTTTACTACTTGCCGGGAAGATAATTCTGCGAAATTACTATTTTTAGTCGAGGAATATCATTTTTTTTAATCCAACTACTTTCATATTTATTCCTTTACACTATCATTCTGATATTTGCTGTAGAACCTTATCCCTTCGTTTAAGGCTTTTTTCCAGATTTTCCATATATGATTTCACAAGTTTTGAATTTGGTCTAATAACAGCTGCTTTCCTCAGGGTTTCGATTGCTTCTTCAATATTACCCTCTTTTTCATTTACAACAGCCAGATTATAATATGTTTTAAATATCTTTCCTTTTCGACTTTTATCTTTCGATGATATCCTGGTAAGGTAGTCCATATCCAGAGACATATCACTTGTTCCCTGAACAGGCATAAAATAATAATTTCGGACCTCCTCCTGCCAATAGGGAGAAATCTTTTTTGCAAAAGACTCACCCGCAAACCAAAAAGCCTCTTTTATTGCATCCAGAAGTCCGGGAAGCTGGTCTTCTGCCATAGCATAATTTATTCCATATCCTATCCAGTTCACAGTGTCTCTTACAATATCTTTATAAATTAAACCCATGTCGCGCTGATAAATTCTCCATACCATAAAACGCAAAAAATCTAAAACAACATAATGACTTTCATCAATTTCTCTATAGTCGTATTCAAAATCAAAACCATAATACTCAAGTGCAACAATCTGTGAAGTCTTAAATTCATCACATAAATAATTTACACTTTCAATATTCAGGGCATCCAGAAAATTCTCCGTCCGATCTCCCCTTATCTCATAATACTGGTTTTCAGTAAGCCATTGGATTTCAGAATTATCTATAACACTAAAAAAGCCATTAAAAATAGAGGCAATAACAAATGTGTCGATGATGTATTGCTCGGATTTTCCAACCCTGTTAAGTACATTAATGCTTAAGGTATCAACCCAGGGATAATAGGCAAGATTTAACACCAGAAGGGAATCGTTTTCTACAGGTAATTCGAATTCGGCAGCTTGTAATACTTCAAAAGAAATCTCTTTTCCCGGTGTGCAAGACAAAAGGAAAAGAGAAAAAATAAAGATTATTTGATAAAGACGTCCCTTCATTTATTGAAAATTTCACCCGTCTGAATGGGTTAAGGCGAACCCGTCTTCAAAGCTACTATTAAGTATTCATACCACCACAAACATTCAGAACTTGTCCGCTTACATACGATGAAAGGTCAGAGCCAAGGAATATACAAGCATTGGCTACATCCTGAGGAGTGCCCCCGCGACGAAGCGGAATACCTTTAATCCACTCATTTCTAACATCTTCGGGCAATTTTGCTGTCATATCAGTAATAATGAATCCGGGTGCAATGGCATTACTTCGAATTCCTCTGGAGCCCAATTCCTTAGCTACCGATTTGGTGAATCCAATGATGCCGGCTTTTGAGGCTGAATAATTTGCCTGACCTGCATTTCCGGAAACTCCAACAACAGAGCTCATATTAATAATGGAACCCGACTTTTGCTTCAACATAAATTTTTGAGCGGCTTTAGTGAAGTTGAAAACCGATTTAAGATTCACTTTTATCACCATATCCCAGGTTTCTTCATCCATTCGCATCAACAGGGTATCACGGGTGATACCTGCATTGTTTACCAGAATATCGACAGATCCGAATTCTTTTTGAATTTCATTTACCACTTCATCAGTCTGTGCATAATCGCTGGCATCGGAAGCAAAACCTTTGGCTTTTACACCCATTGCATTTAGTTCTTTTTCCAACGAAATCATATTATCATCAATTTTCAAATCAGTGAAGGCTATATTAGCGCCTTCCTTAGCCATGGAGATAGCAATTTCACGACCAATACCGCGTGCTGCGCCGGTAATTACAGCTGTTTTTCCCTTTAATAAACTCATAATTATCTATTTTTTTTGAATATGCAAATAAAAGAAAGATATTCTAAATA
>JAIOZM010000022.1 GCA_021740585.1 Bacteroidales bacterium | reverse complement strand
ACTGTCCAATAAGTTAACTTTCTCCTTTTTAAAAGCAGTACTAAATGTCCTGCTAATTTTTTGTTGTCTTCTCATAATTCCTAAATTTACGAAAGTTTTCAACTAAACTTTACGTCAACCTATATTATGAAATAACATTTGAAGGTAATTAACCTGAAACTTTAAACCTGAAAACTTACCCTGAAACTTATAGAAAATTTATGAAATACGGATTCGGGCATCGACGGCAGTTATTATATTTTCTTTTGCGATGAGAGGATTCATATCTATTTCTTTTATCTCAGGACAATAATGAAGAAGGCTGGAAAGTCTCATCACTATTTCGGCGAACTTCATTTCATCCACTCCTTTTTGCCCACGGATTCCCTGTATTATTTTATATGATTTCAGCGATCGTATCATAGTAAGTGCCTCTTCTTTCCCCACAGAAACCAGGCCGGAATTTACATCTTTTATTACTTCAACAAATATCCCTCCCAATCCGCACAAAATAATATGTCCAAATCCTTCCTCATAACTGGCACCCAAAAACAATTCAATGCCCGAAACCATTCTTTGCAACAGAACTTCCTCATAGCCGGGAATATTTTTCATCTTATGAAATTCCTCCAACAGCATATCGTTCGAATCAATATTTAACACCACACCACCCACATCCGATTTGTGCAATGGACCCACCACCTTCATAACCAAAGGGAATCCGCATTTAGCCGCTTCTTTAAGAAGCTCTCCTTCAGTTTTTGCCACAAAGGCCTGCACCCTGGGAATGCCGGCGGCGTCTAATAATTGATAGATCTCACTCCCGGTAATGTACCCCGGTTTTGCGGTATCCATTACTTTTCTCATCAGGCTCACATCCATTCCTTCTGAAAATAATCCTGAATTAAAAGGCTTAGGACTGTTTTTTACCGAAGCAAGGGCTCTTCCAAGCAATACCTCATCGGGGAAATTAAAATGTCCCTTTTTAATAAATGATTTTACTTCCAATTCTGCTGTTCCAATGGAAGGAAAAACAGGGAAAATGGGAGTTCCTCCTTCCGTCATCTTCTGATGAATAAGATCGTAAACATCGAATACTTCCGTTAGTCCCGCTGTACCAAAAATGATTACAATGGCATCGATATTGTTTATTTTGTTCCTGCAAAAATCAATACATTCTCCAACTTGTTCTGCAGTTCCGGTAGCCAGTATGTCTATTGGATTCGCCACAGAAGATCCCGGGAATAATTTTGTCAGCAGTTCATCTGCTCCCTCACCGGAAAGATGAGGAACTTTAAAACCTCCCTCCGACAATACATCTGTTAACATAACAGCAGGCCCGCCTGCATGGGTGATAATAGCAATATTATTGCCCTCAATTTCAGGATGACTAAAAACCCCCGCCAGATACGAAAGTTCCTCTCTGCCATAGCATCTTATAATCCCGGCTTTTCTAAAGAGCGCATCAACAGCAACATCGGGGTTTGCCATAGCACCGGTATGTGATGAGGCGGCGCGGCTTCCTGCTTCTGTAATACCAGACTTAATAGCTGCTATCCTGCAACCTTTGTTAATCAATGAAGTGGCGTGTTTTAGCAGTTTTTCGGGTTTAGCTATGCTTTCAATGTAGAGAATTTTATTCTTTGAGCTGGTATTTGGATCGTAAGTTTCGTCAAGGTATTCAAGAATCTCCTCCACCCCAAGCTGTGCGCTGTTGCCTACAGAAAAAACGCTGGCAAATTCAAGTCCTTTTGGAATACCCGACTCCATAATAAATACAGCAGTGGCTCCTGATCCGGAAATAAAATCGACTCCTGTGGGAGACAGTTTTGGAATGGGAAGGGTGAAAACACCCTGATAGTAGGGGGTCATTACCCCGATACAGTTTGGTCCGATCAAACTGGCTCCGGCATCATCAACCAATTTGGCAAGTTCAGTTTCCAGCTTCGCCCCTTCTTCGTTCTCTTCCGAGAATCCTGCTGATACAATTATAAATGCTTTACATGCTTTTTTCTCAATCAGAACCTTAACAGTTTCAACACAAAAACGTGCTGGAATAGCTAAAATAGCTAAATCACAATCAGGGATTTCTTCAACATTCGCATATGCTTTTACACCCTGAACCTCCTCCTCTTTTGGATTAACAACATAGAGCTTCCCTCTGAAAGTGCCGTCAATAATATTTTTCAAGACTTTCCCGCCGGGTTTTGAAATTGTATTGGATCCGCCTACAACCACTATACTTTGGGGATTTATCAGCTGAGAAGTTACTTTATGCGACATGATAAAATTTTTGAAATTTAGCTTTGGAAAATTAATGAAACTGATTTAAATCTCAAGACTGTCATTAAACATAATTGCAAATCATTATTTTTAAATTTCGGGATAAGATTACATTGTGAAGGTATTTATTTAATTACTTATAGCTTAGCCTTTTGGTTGTAGCATTAGGTATAAAACCCAAACACAAGTTTGAGAATATCTAAAAGCCTCTGTGTTACTCTGTGTAACTCTGTGTAACATTTTTAAAGGATTTCACAGAGGATCACAGAGGAGGCACAGAGGGGCACAGAGGAAAATAGAGCAAATTCAAATTAGTTCTCCTTATTGGGACAGCCTCAGGTGCATAGGGTCTGAACTGAAGAGCAATCAAAAAAAATATTCAAATAATAAATTTTACCTTTGATCCATGAAGCAAAAAGCTTACGATGTAATTGTTATTGGGGCTGGTGCTGCGGGCTTAATTGCAGCAGGGAGAGCTGCTGAGTTTGGATTAAAGGTTCTGGTTTTGGAGAAAATGGAACGAGCCGGCAGGAAATTGCTTATTACCGGTAAGGGAAGATGTAATATTTCGAACGACTCTTCCATGGATGAATACTTTAAAAATATTTTCCCGAACGGAAGATTCCTGCGTACTGCCTTTCATAGTTTTTTTTCACCCGACATTGTCGCACTTCTGGAGACACACGGACTTAAAACCCAAACAGAACGCGGAAACCGTATATTTCCTGAAACCAATAAGGCAGCTGATGTGCTAAAAGCAATAATGAAATGGATCGATAATCTATCCATTCACATCAGGTTTAATACTGCTGTCGTGGATTTGATGATTGAATCGGGACATATTGCCGGGGTGGAAGTAAACTCCGGTTCAGGAACAGAAAAAATTCTTTCGAAGTCTGTGATTGTAGCCACAGGAGGAAAATCCTATCCTGCAACAGGATCGTCAGGTGATGGTTATAAATTTGCCAAATTGCTCGGACATACTGTTGTTCCTCCACGCCCGGCATTAGCACCACTGGTAACGTCGGGAAAAGAAGCCTCTGCCCTGCAAGGTTTGAGTTTGAAAAATGTTAACGCGGTACTCTGGGTGAATGGAAAAAAGGTAAAGGAAGAATTCGGTGAAATGATGTTTACTCACTTTGGATTAACCGGGCCAATAATTTTAACCTTAAGCAGAAGGTCTATCGATGAAATCATTAAGAAAAATAAAGTTGAAATATGCATCGATCTAAAGCCGGCATTGGATGAGGCCAAACTCGATAAGCGTTTATTGCGTGATCTGGATGAAAATGGAAAACGATTTCTGGAGAACACGTTTAAACTATGGATGCCTCAGAAATTAATCCCGGTATTTTTAGAGATTCTTAAACTGGATGGCAAAACAGAATGCCACCAGATGACTTCCAAACAAAGGAAACAGTTGGTATATCTTCTTAAGAATTTCCGTTTTAATGTAATCGATTATCGGGGATTTAAGGAGGCCATAATAACGGCAGGCGGAGTGAGTACACAGGAAATTGACAGCAAAACTATGGAGTCAAAATTGATTTCGAATCTGTATTTTGCCGGGGAAGTAATTGATCTGGATGCCAATACCGGGGGATTTAATTTGCAAATTGCTTTTTCAACGGGGTGGCTTGCGGGGGCGTCTGCTGCGAGAGCTGTTAGTGAAATTGCATGAAAAACCGATAATACCTTATTATTTCAATATGCAGGTAATTTATATCTGACATCAACAAAAAGAAAACATGGGCGAAGAAATCCTTTTTGATTCAAAAATCCTGCTTGATCTTATAAAAGTAAAAATGCCCTTTGGCCGCTACAAAGGTCAGGCGATCTATCGTTTGCCAGAAGCTTATTTGGTTTGGTTCAAACAAAAAGGCTTTCCCCCGGGTAAACTCGGACTGCTTATGGCTACGATGTATGAGATTAAACTCAACGGACTGGAGTATTTGCTGGAGAAGCTTAACAGATCATAGTTTTGGGGCTGAGAATCTCCTTTCCCAGCCCGATGTATTCTTTTGTTTTTATTGGGTGGCTTACACTTAGTTTTTATTTGAAATACTTTCGTATTAGCAGAAGCAATTCGCTTTTGCTAATGGGTTTTGTGATATAATCGCTGCAACCTGCTTCAATTGCTTTTTCTCTGTCGCCCAAAAGTCCATAGGCTGTCTGGGCGATGACAATCACATCTTTATTAAATTGACGTATTTGTCTGGTAGTATCATAACCTCCCAATACCGGCATTTTAATATCCATAAATATCAAATCCAAATCAGGGTTATTGCGACAATACTCAATAGCCTCAAGTCCGTTTTTTGCATGAAGAATTTCCAGGCTTATTTCTTCGAGTATAGCACATATAAGCATATCTGATGTTTCATCATCATCAACAATTAATATTTTAAGTTTTTCATTTATACTATCCTCATTCAAAAATTGCCCATTATTCTCTTGATTCAATTCCTGGTCAGATAGGGGATTGTATTTAATGGTAAAATAAAATGTTGAACCTAAACCCTCTACGCTGTCTATCCACATTCTCCCTCCCAACATTTCAGTATAAGCTTTTGAAATGGTTAAGCCTAATCCTGAGCCTTGTTTTGCGTGTATGTCCTCTATGTCAGCCTGAACAAAACGATCAAAAATGGCAGTCTGTCTATCTTTTTTAATCCCAACCCCCGTATCTTTAACAGAGAATTCCACGTAATCCTGTCCATTTTCATTTTTTAAACTGTATGCCATTTCAATAGAACCCTGACTTGTATATTTAATTGCATTTTTGATAAGATTGGTAAGGATAGAATTAAGTTTTTCTGCATCTGTATTAATTCTAAAGTCCTGGTCGTTTATCTCATTTTTAATTAGGAGTTGAGTTCCGTTTTTAGTTGCTTCGGGTTTAAAAAAGGAATGCAAATATTTTAATTGTTCAGTGATATTTACCTCAGACAATGAAAGTTCAACTATACCTGATTCAATTCTGGATACATCAATAATATCGTTTACTGTATTTAACATGCGATTTCCGCTTTTCTGAATAATTTCGATGAATTTTTGCTGTTCTTCACCGGTAAGATTGGGTTTCTTCAGAAGGCTAGTGAATCCTAAAATCCCATTCATAGGAGTTCTTATTTCATGGCTCATATTAGCCAGAAATGCAGATTTTAAACGGTCGGACTCCTCTGCTTTTTCTTTAGCAATTAACAAATCTTCAAGAGCTTGCTTTTTTTCCGTGATATCTTGAAATACGCAATAAGTCTGTTTAAAACTTCCATCGGAGTGATAACCAATACATCCTTCAAATGAAATATCTAAGTAGTGTCCTTTTTTATGTCTTATTTTAAATTGCACATCACTTACATAACCTCGCTTCTTGAAGGCAGGGTAATTTTTCTCAAAATGACTTTGCCAATCCAGATGAAGAAAATCCTTAAAAAACTTTCCAATAACTTCTTCTCTTTTATATCCAAGTGTGGAAAGCCAGGTTGGATTTACATCATTAAAACTACCATTTTCATTTAAAGATTGATAGGCCAAGGGTGCATTTTCATAGAGGGCTTTATATTTTTCTTCACTTTCCTGAGCTTTTTCTTTGGCTTTAAGCAATTCAATCTCTGATTGTTTGCGTTCCGTAATATCGCGAATTACTCCAATAAGAAATTTTCTTCCTTTTTCATCTAAAAATCTTGACTTTTTGGTTGCAATTGTTTTTGTCTCACCCCCACGAACGGTAAGTGTTTCTTCGTTGACATTCTCTTTTCCATTATTAAGCACCATTTTATCGATTCTCAAAAAGCTTTCCCGCTCTTCCGGAGAGACATCTTCGGCCAGATCTTTTCCTATAATATTCTTTTTGTTTAATCCAAAAAGTTGACAAAAAGCATCGTTTACGATTAGTAACTTGCTATCCTCATCTTTTACAAAAATAGGATCTGCAATATTTTCAATGATATTCTCAAGATACTTCTCGCTTTTTTCAACATCTTCTATAGCAATCTGTAAGCTTTTATTAGCCTCTATCAGATCTTTTTCGCTGGCTTCCAGCTGCTGGTTTACAGCTTTCTGTTGCTGTTCACTAGCCATTAATTGTTGATTTGCCGCCCTAAGTTGCTGTTCACTAGCTATTAACTGCTGGTTTGACGCCTTCAATTGCTGTTCGTTTGCCTGAAGCTGCTGATTTGCGGCACGTAGCTGTTGATCATTGGCAATTAATTGTTGATTCAGCGCTTTTAACTCATCTTCTGCTTTTTTCTGTATAGTAATATCAATGATAACACCGGTAATTTTTAAAGGATTTCCCTGCGCATCCTTTTCAAGGTCTGCAATGGAATGAATCGTTTTCCGGATACCCTTGTCGTAAGTTATTATATCAAATATTAAATCATATTTTCTATTGTTCTCCAAAAGGTCAACCAAAGCCTGATGAACTCGTTCTCGTTCAGGGATACAACTTTCCACAATCTCGGTTGAGAAATTCTTCAAACTTAAATCATACCCATATATTCTTTTTGCTTCATCCGATGCCCAGAAATTTGTTGTAACCGGATCGTATTCCCAGTTCCCTACGTGACCAAGTGCCTGGGCTTTTTCATATCTTTTTTGGTTTCGCTTAAGGTCTTCTTCCATCTGCTTTCTTTCGACGATATTACCGATTAACGTTGAGGAAGTATCGAGTTTTTCTTTTGCAATATCGATGATAAAGGCCGGTCGAGTCTCATAACTTTTAGCCAGCCTTTTTAATTTATCAACTGACACATTGTAATTCGCAGCAATTTCCTTTAATTTGTTTTCTTCGGTTGGGGGATTACCATAACCAAAATTAATTGAACCAATTACTTCGTTATTTGCCCTTATGGGTATGGCATAAATGTTTAATCCCCCACTACATTCGATATCAACGGGTTTATTGGTTTGAATTGCCTGATTTGAGGCATCTGCCCAGCACGATTCGTGACAGAGCCATTTACCCGAATCAAGCGCCTTTTTATTACTCTTTGTTTTACAAAGTGCACGAGAGGAAGAATCCATAAACTGGCAATACTCGGAAGAAAAAATTCCAACTGCATAATCACCATTTTTTTCATAAACCGCAGCAGAGGTTTCCAATAAGGAAAGATAATCAATTACAATCCCGTTTAACACTTCCTTTCCAACAGAATCTAAAATTGTGCGGTTTTGGTTAATAGTTGTCAGATCTCCATAGTCTGGTATACTTATTTCCGTTTTCTCTTTTTTATTTTGCAATAACCACTGGATTTTTTTTAAATGCTCTTCTGCATTTTTTCTTTCGGTAATATCCTGAAGAGAACCGAAAAGCCGAATCACTTTCCCATTTTCATCATTTTCAGCATAACCCTGTGCAGTGCAGAATGCATTTGTTCCATCAGCTCTTATTATTTCGAGATCAATCTCAAAGGGTTCACCTGTTTTTAGGGTTCGCTGAACCGCAGTATCCAATTGTTGCATACTGTCTGGGGTATAGATTTTTGGATGGTCGGCATAAGAAACTGCTCCGTTTTCAGGATTCAATTTGAAAATGCGAAATAATTCATCTGACCATGTTACCGTATCAGTTGCAACTTCCCACTCCCAGCTTCCAACGCGGGCAATTCTTTGTGTTTGGATGAGAGTTTCCTGTTTCGATTTAAGTTGTTTCTCACTTTCCTGAAGTTGCTGATTAGTTGCATGCAGCTCTTTTTCAGTCTCCTTAAATAAGCGGTTATCCCTTTCTAATTCGAGAACCTTTTTACGTAGCATGTTTAATTCATCCATAGCATGATTTTTTATCGGCCCGCTACTAAGATATAATTTTTTATTGTTTATTCTCTGTTTGCCAAAGGATTAGTTGCTTACCATCACCCACTTTGCAATAAATACACCCCATTTCAATATCGAACAAAACCGTTCTTCTTTCAAGACCTCCAACTGACCTGGCATATACTTTTAACCCTTTCTCTTCCAGTAATTTTTCAACAGATATAATATTGCTTTCTCCAATGCTGTCGTTTTCACGTTTGAGCACATTGGCTCCTCCAACCAAACAAATTCTAAGGTTTTCATTTTTAATTCCAAACTTTTTTAGCTGGCATAGCATTTCGTCTATGGCATTAGCGGCAAATCGGTTAGTATGCAAGCCATTTTTTACTGGTGATCTGCCCGGTAACATTACATGGGCCATTGCGCCAACATTCAGAAGGGGATCAAATGCCGCTATTACTAAACAGGAACCTATCGCACCTGAGTTAAGTATGGTTTCAATACCTCCGGAACTCACTTCTCCCGTAGTAACATACTGCATTCTTTTTTCCGGAATCTCATCCATTTTCAATATTTTAATCTTTTAAGAGTTTTGTTAAAGTTTTGTCATCTATCAGTTTTATATATTTCAGCTGAATTTATGCAGTCCTTCTTCAATTCTGGGTGGATTGCTACCAAGCTTAGCAAAATGAAATCGTTGATGATTGCAGGATACTTAGCTGTCCGGTTACACCGTATTTGAGGAGTAAACCGCAGAAGACTTAGTCAAATATTCAAATCCTCCACGATTCTCTGAGAAGTCGAAATTCTTGATCAATTTTGGAATTTCTTTACCGATGGACTTTTTAAACGTTTCTAAATATTATCTTTCAGTTATTCTCATTTATTTCGACTATTTAAGCTCAAATATACTCATTTAAAATGTCAAAACCTTTTGGCACTGAGCTTTCCTGGCATAAAGCACAGCACTAATTCAAAATCATTAAAAAAATCATTAAAAACACTTCCGTCCAGGAATTCCATAAAAATTATTCCCGTCCAAGGTCTAATAATTGGATTAGAACGAATTTAATCATGACTACTTTAAGGATTATTTCAGGGAAAATTATCAAAACGCAATTTTATTACTTATGTACATGGAAAAAGCAAGCGCTTTTAGGTTCTTTGTAGGGTGGGGAATTTGTTTTCTCCGGATTTTGATGAATTTTTGCAAGGAATGTGAAGGTATGTTTACCGGGGCGGAAGGTTGTTTTCATGTATTTGAATCGCCGGTAAGATACATGGTATTTTATACGTGTCCGGCTTTTTAAAGACGAAGGTCTGCCAGTTATGCCAAGCGCCGGCTTAGTCAAACCACTAAGAATTTAGAGTATTGATTTCCTCACTGAAATTTGAGTTCACACCTTAGGTTTGATTATGAGGATAGGTGGAAACTAATCGTATTGATCTCGAGATTGAAAGAAACTACGGGTGGCATAAGCGCCCTAAGTCTTCGTAATGAGATACTTAGGATTGAGAACCCTCTTTACCTGCCCGACTTTTATTCGTCTTGTTTATTTAATTTGTCGATTACACTATATTTAGCCTGTCTTTCCTTCCACCTATCCCTGGCATATTTTTGCATATCAACTATGGTATCGGTTTCATCAATAATTTCCAGACCTAGCATAGTTTCAATAATATCTTCCATCGTTACAATTCCGTCTAAACCACCATATTCATCCACAATTAATGCAATATGCTCTTTTTCTTCCAATAATTTTTCCCACAATGCAAATAGCCCTATACTATTTGGAACCACAACTATCTCTCGTTTTACATCTCTCAGTTTTAAATCATGTTGATCATCTGCCAGTTTTTCAAATACTTCCTGTCTGAAAACATAGCCTGTTATGTTTTCATCATTTTCTGCATAAATTGGGATGCGCGAAAAATTTAGATAATCTTTATTTTTGTAAAAATTATTTAGGGTTAATTTCTCGTCGGCTACAGCAACAACAACTCTTGGAGTCATTATTTCTCTAACTTTTACATTCTTTAGCCGAAGTAAATTTTGAATTATTTTATGCTCCTTATTTAAAAAAATACCTTCATCCGCTCCGATATTTGCTAATGCTGCAAATTCTTCTCTACTAGTAGTTTGCTCTTGCTTTCCTTTAGAGATAAGTTTCGTAATTACCGCTGACATAACAACTAAGGGATAGGTAATAATTATTAGGCCTTGTATAATTCGGGAAGAAAACCTAGCCAGATTTCTCCAATATATAGCTCCAATGGTTTTTGGGATTATTTCCGTGATTACCAAAATTAAAATTGTTAAAATAGCTGAGATAATTCCAAAAGAAGCTTCACCAAATACTTTAACTGCTTGTGCTCCAACTCCAGCAGCACCAACAGTATGGGCTATTGTATTCAGGGATAAAATTGCAGCTAAAGGCTTATCAATATTTGCTTTTAAATCAATAAATGATTTTGCCCAGGCATTCCCATTTTCATACTTAACAATCAAGAAAGATTGTGGTGTTGAAAGAAGCACTGCTTCCATTATCGAACAAAGAAATGAAATAACCAGAGCAAGAAATAAATAGAATAAAAGTAATGTCATATATTTTCAATAAATTTACACCTAACTTTTTTACGAGCCCAAAACGCTCGCAGACCGCCGAAACCCCCATACCCTAAATCATGCGTCAGAGCTTGGTTGCACTTTCAATTTAATCTCCCAATTTCCTCTTAAAAACCTTACTGTTTTAAATTAATGGGTTAACCGTTTCAGAGTCATAATCAAATAACACCATAAACCCCCTTTTGCTTAAAATCAAAAAGCTTTGAAAAAAAATTTCTGTATTCCATATTAATCATTCCATTTTTCTCCAAGTGAAGACCAAACTGAGATATCGCATCGTCACGAGTTTGAGCTTCAATTTCATTCTTTAGAAATAACGAACTCACGACATAAAAATATGAATAATATGACCGGTTCGCAACAGACATTTATAATTATTATCAGCAAGTATCAACTCTAGCCCTGAAGCCTAAAAAAAAGCTTTCGAATTTGGCTTTTTCTCATGCATAGATATCGAAAATCTGCTTCCAATTAGATCTTGTTCCATTTTTAATCTAATTATCCAAAGCTACTTTCTTATCCTGAATTCATCTCAAGATTAATCGCTTACCACCAAGGCCATAATTTCTAAATTATCCATATGAATAATCAAAAACCTCATATATTCGGAATTTCAAATATAACAACCCAGAATGGGGTTTTGGAATTGGATTAATTACGAACTTAGGTATCATTAATTTATGGATTAATTCAGAGAAAATTATCAAAAAGCAATTTTATTACTTATGTACATGGAAAAAGGAAACGCTTTTAGGTGCTTTATTGGGTGGGGAATTTGTTTTTCCTGATTTAATGAATTTATGCAAAGAATGGGAAGGTCTATTTACCGGGACGAAAGGCTGTTTTCATGTATTTGAATTACAAGAGAGTTAAATGGATAATCGGAACTTAATGCTGTACTTTTCCATGAAGCAGAATGCGTTTACAACAACGGAATCCGAAAATATAATCCTTAATGCATGGCTGAAGAATGTCTCATTTCAAATTATCCCAAACCGAAACCTCAAAATATTTCCTGAAAATCTGAGTTATAAAGGTGAAACTTATAAATTTGCAGAAAATTTAATACCGTATGAGAAAATTCTTTAGTTTATTCATTTTAACCGTCCTTGTTCTTCCCGCCTATTCACAAAGCGAGCAAATCTTTAGCAATATCAAATTAAAACTTGATACCCTGGAATTCAGTCTGGCTAAAAATAGCATAAACAGAAATTCAACTAATTTCATTGCTTTTAGTTACAATAATCCCAATCCGGTTTGTGAAGCAGAACTTTTTCTTAAAGATTTTGCCGATTCTCTTAATCTCGAACTTCTGAGTTCCGGAGATTATGAAATTATTGATTCGGTTCACCGGATATCAAACAGCTACTATAAGTTTAAAATCCAGTTTAAAAATCTGAATTCCGCCGAATTTCTTAAGTTCAGTTTTAGATTTTCCAGAAATAATATCAGGGAAAGAATAATAGAGCAGGCTTTATTCCCTTATACTCAAACCTTTGTGCGATTCTACCCCTCCAATAATGAATTGTATATTGGAGAGGAGAAAATTTTCGAGCTCATTACAAATAATATAGAAAATATACATGAACTAATCGACTGGGAAAAATCGGAAGGCCTAAATTACCGGGTTAGTTCAAAACAAAATCAGTTGAGAATTCATATTATTCCGGAGAAATTCGGAAATCAGAAACTTGAATTTTCCCTGAAAACCAAAAAACCTTTTATCGATTCTAAGGGAAAAGTGAGCTACAAACTCGATCCTGTTTCAGCCTATTTTGAAGTTAAACAAAGCCGCCTTCAGTTTTTGTCGAGTCTTCAGAACGACATCACCATGGATGAGGAAATTAATAAAGCAGGGACAGAAATTCAATTAGACTATGCAAATGGATTGGTAGTAGGGAAAACATACAGGATTGAAAATCAGGAAGATAAAGGTGGCGCATTGGTTGCTGAGCTTTACACAAAAACCCTGCTAACCAATAATAAAGTGCTTTGCATACTCCGTACATATAATTTTCACAGGGAATCGGAAGGCTATCTGTACATAAAGGATGGCGACATAGCCAAATTCATAACCAACTTCAACATTACACCAAAAACAAAAATATCGTCAATAAGTGTTTTGAAGGACGGCATAGACTGGAGCAAAGATTTGAGTGTTCAGCCGGGTGAAGTGGTCGATATTCGGATTGAAGGACAGGCTCTCCAAAAAGCCTCATTCAGATGGGAAGATGTAGAAAATATAACTCCCGATACCGCCTTTAGCAACGAAAATTTTGCCCTCTTCAAATTGAAGATTCCTTTGAATATAAGTAAAAGAAAAATTCAGTTATTTAATCATGGTGAACTCACCGGTTATAGCCTCAGCGTAAGAGAATTTTCTCAGCCAAGAAACTTCGATTATTTAAAGATTAATTATGGTTCCGGTGATAAAACGGTAAGTGATATTTCAGGATTGTTGATGCATAATAAAACCATCAGGGATATTGTAATTGACTTCGACCGGAATCTTATCGACGAAACTGATAATCTTTATGGCAAACAATACCTGAAAATAGACCTGAAAATCACCGGAAGGAAAAATGAACTCATTGAGCTGAATTCTGTCGATAATATCGTGGTTGTTCCGGGTGAAAGATCTCCCCGCTCACCTTATTACGACCGGAAGGATGAAACCAGCACTGCTATTAGTCTGAATAAAATTCTTAGAAAAAAAACCTATGATTTAGAGGATTGGGCTAAGATTGAAATCACTATTGAAAACAAAAGTGAAAAATATTCGGGAAAAGGGTTCAAACAAGTTGTTGAACTATACGTTCAGAAGAATTATACCTTCGATATAGATGTATCATTCCCGGCCGGATTGCTTATCAATACTTTTAACGATGATGCGTCTACAAGGCAATACCAATCTTTCGGCGGAATTAGTATGGCTATGATTGCCCAGTTCAGTTTCTATGATGCTGAACGACCCGGAAAGTTTAAACCATATAGAATTGGAGCCGGATTTCTTGCTCTTAATGCATTTAATTTAACGAGCTCCACCGATGAAGAAACCGGGCGCGATATGAGTATTGTAGTAATTGGAAGTATCTATCCCACACGTAAAGATGTAAAACTTACTTTCCCATTATATCTGGGCGGAGGTTATATGCTGAATAAAGGGAAGTGGTTTGTATTGCTGGGACCGGGGATCCGGGTGAGCCTGTAATAGCGTGGCATTTCGACTTCGCTCAATGACCACTACTCAATAACTAATCATTCATTTTAATTCCGATCGATAGCCGAGTGGTCATTGAGCGAAGTCGAAATGAGCGATTTAATTAATTTTACTTAAAATAATGAGATCAATTATAATAAATAAATACGGTGGACCGGAAGTCCTTGAGTACGTGGAAATGCCCAAACCCGTTGCAGGTCGTGGTGAGCTTGTAATTAAAACGAAATTTGCAGCTGTAAATCCGGCCGACTGGAAGGTGAGGCAAGGAAATCTGAAGATTATCACGGGCAGGAAGTTTCCCAAGACACTTGGAATTGAGGCTTCCGGGATTATCGATTCTGTGGGTGAGGGAGTAAGTTCCTTTGTACCGGGTCAGCATGTTTTTGCAGCCAAAGATTATACCACCGGAACCTATTCTGAATACTTTAAGATTTCAGAGAAAAATGTTCTGCTGCTACCCGAATCCATGCCTTTTGAGGACGCTGCTTCTATTGCTGTTACTGGAGTTACTGCTTATCAATGCCTCCTCAGACATGGAGGTATTGAAGAAGGAATGAATGTATTGGTAAACGGTGCCTCAGGCGGACTTGGTATCATGTCTGTTCAGATTGCCAAAATACTCGGAGCCACAGTTAGCGGTGTTTGCAGTAGCAAAAATGTTGAGTTTGTGAAGTCGCTCGGTGCCGATACTATTATTGATTATACTAAAGAAAATATCCTGGATAGTGAAAGCCGGTTTGATATTATCATCGATTCGGCAGGGAACCTGAATCTTAAAAACGCGAAAAAGCTGCTTAGTAAAAGAGGGATAATAATTAAAGTGAATATCTCGATGCAAACCATCAGGGAACTGGTTTTTACATCAAAATTCTCTTCAAAAAAGATAAAACTTGTCCTCATGAGAGTAATTAAAGAGGATTTTCAATGGGTAAGGGATCAGATTGCGATGGGAAATCTGAAGGTTTATATCGATACGGTTTTTGATTTGAAAGATTGCAAGAAGGCGCATGAATATAGTGAGACTTTGCGGGCTAAGGGTAAGATTTTGTTGAAAGCCTGAAATTGAGCTTGCTAATCAGGGAGGGCCCTACTCCATCCCAAAACCATCAAATCTGAACTCCACCCCACCCAAAATCCAACGACCGGGTTGAACAAGGCTGCCAACATCATTGTATTTTATGTTGAATAAATTTGAAGCTTTGAGGTAAATTTTATATTTGGTGCGACTATAATTCAGGCTTATATCATTTAACCAATAGGCTTGAAAAGGACTGGAAAAACGCGTTCCGGTAAGCTCGTCATAATCGGGGTATTCACCATTTCGGGCAACATAAGTAATATGGTAATTCATATTGAAATAGCTGTAAAATTGCATCTTAGCGGAAAGTACCAATTTTTGTTTCAGAAAGTCGCCGGCATATTTCGACTCGTAATTTCCTTCCTCCAGTGTCTGATCAATATAGGCATAATCGATTCTCAGACTTTTTAAAGCAATATTTTTTTCTGTGTTTTTTATTGAATAGCCCCATTTTAATTCCACACCACTACTTTTAATTTTGCCAATATTGCTCGCTTCATAAACACTTTCAGAATCATACATTATCCAATCGATAACATTTTCACCTAAATCCCTGAAATAGGTCAAACCTGCATTTGTTTTACCGGCATTGAATTCAAGACCCGTTTCAAAAGCGATTAATTCTTCAGGCTGTAGCTCCGCATTACCAATATTTACGGGATCAGCGTAGAACATATCGGTAAAAGTAGGAAGTCTCAGACTCCGCCCAATGGAGCTGAACAATTTTATTCTGTCTGAGGCAAGTTTATAACTAACATCCAATCCCGGAAATATTTCCCAGCTATTGTTATAATCCAGGTTTCTGTTCACCAGGAAACCTCCCGAAACATACAAGCGTTCTGTCTGGTATTTTTGTTCCAAATGAAAACCGAAATTATTTCTCTGATATTTTTTAGAGTACAACAACGAGTCGGTACCTTTTATGAAAACTTCCTTATCGATATCCTCTCCCAATACTGTGCTAAGTATATTCTCCGACTTAGTTTCAATTCTAAGCTGAGTAGTTCCGATTATTGATCTGAAACCGGCAGAGACCTTCATCCCATAAATATCGGTTTTGTGGAAATTCTCGTAAAAAGATGGATCATCTCTTCTCAATAAAAAATGATCCAGATGCTGCCTGTACCAAAAATGACCGTCAATTATTAGCTTTCCAGTGGTCTTAAAGCCAAGACTTGCGAATCCCGTTCCGGTTTCTTCAAACTGATCGGGAAAAACCGGCGAATAAAAATCATTTGCACCAAAAGCCTTCGAACTGATTCCTCCCTGCCAGAACAATTCGAGCATATCCATATTTAAGCCACCGTTGTAATGCAGATTGGCGAGGAAAAAGTCAGTATTGTGGGTATAACCGTCCGACTTAGATCTTGAAAAGCCCAGATTATGGTAATGATTATTCTCTGAAAATCCAGCAGTTAAATTACTCTCAAAAAGATTGTGCATACCATATTCCAATCCTCCGGAAAGTCCGTTTTCATTCTTACGGCTAATAATATTAATCACTCCTTTATACGCATTTGCTCCATAAACCCGGGCTGCTGAGCCATGCAATATTTCAATCCGTTCCACAGATGAAAGTGATACAGGAAGGTTTAAATTGAAATGTCCTGTTTGCGGATCGCTAATGCTTATTCCGTTAAGCATCACCAAAACCTGATCGAAAGTACCACCTCGTATTTGTATATCGGCTTGTACCCCATTGGTATTGCGTTGTCTTACGTCTATTCCGGCAACATATTCGAGAAGTTCCTGGATGGATGAAGCAGGCGACGAGGCGATATCGGCGGCAGAGATAATGGTGATATCCCTGGCCAGCTGACTAAAGACTTCAGGAGCTGCCTGGGCAATCACCTCAACTTCTTCGAGATCGTAGCTATTTATTATGCTCATGGTATCTCTGTCCTGCCCAAATAATCCTGCAGGAGTCTTTATCAAAGAGAGAGTTACAAGGAGGACAGAAATTTTAATGATTTTATTAAGACTGGCAAATGCAGAAGCCTTATGACGGGTCCAACGTCTGAAATATGTAAGTGATATAGTATTAAACAAAGAAGTTAGCATGCTCAGGAGATTTTTTACAAAAATACAAAAATGCACGATACAGGACTTCGACATTCTTATTTTAAAACTATTTAGAAAAAAGGAGATTCAGATTTTCAAAGTATCAAAATAAGAACGCTTATTATACTTCCAGTTAATCCAATCCACATAGGAATTCCATAGGGTAAACGTTTTTTTTCAGCCAGCACCCAGGCCGAACTATTTATTGAAGAATAGATTACCGCCCCAAAACTCAACAAAGACAGCTTAAGGGCCCAAATAAAAGTAAAAAACAATCCTGCTGCTGACAAAATTAGCAGTCCCGCTGTGAGAAACTCCGCAAAAATATGAGGCCAAAGCATATTTTCGCCTTCCCTCCACTTGAAAAAATTACCTTGTCCGGCAAATTTTCCTTTCAACATATCGGCAATCCAAATAAAAAAAATCCCGATTCCCAGAAGGAACATAAAGATTGGAATAAGCCTGTTTTCAATCAATTGTGCATTCATTGCAGATTTTTTAAACTAGTTATTTTATTCAAAAAACCAGGCTGAAATTCAATAAAATCTGTCAGGCTGAAATACTTACAATGCAAACTTCAACAGAAGTATTGACAAACCCGGTACTTCCACCCTGTTTTTCTTAACAATTATTTCTGAGGGAAAAATTGAGATTGAAGCGTCCTCACCAGGAACATTAAATGCTTCAGGATCGTTGGAGCTAATCAACCATTGCTTTGCATTCTTCGATAATTTTGTATTACCGGCATCCAGACTTACCGATGTTGACTCAGGACTGCTGTTCACAAAAGCAAAACTTATTGTATCCTTATTTTCGTTTAAGGCCACTGAAACATCTAAAAAACTATCCGTAAAATCAATTCTAACCGGAACAGATCCAAAATGATGGCGATAAAGCTTCAGAGGCAATCCAGTAGCATCAAATCCCGCTGTTGTGGAAGTTGTTTTAATACAGCCAATTACATTAACTGTTTGGGCATAATTTGCCATAAAATACAGATCACTGTTTCTGAACATTTCATGCAAGCCTTTAGCTATTCCCAGGGCATCTTTATGATGATAGCGAACTCCCAGCTCACCATAAATATAATCGCCGTACCAGTAATTCCACTCATCCAAAGCAATTCTTATGTCCTTTTCTTTTAGTCCCGGTATTTCTTCCCTGTATTTTCTATGCGCATCAGCAATTCCTTTTATAGCTATGGCTATCTGATTGATATGATCATTCAGGCTTGTATCTATTTCCCTGCTATAATGGTGTTCACTTATCAGATTCATATAATCTGCACTTATTTTCAACATGGTCTCGCTCCACTCCCCAACAGCGCCAACTCCCACGAGTTTTGCATTTGGATCAAATTCCCAAACCGCCTCAGCCGTTTTGTTGTGCTTCAATACGTATTCCTCCAATGGCATGTGACCAATTTGCCAGTCGCCGTACATCTCGTTTCCAATTGCCCAATATTCAACATCAAAGGGTTCCTTCTTACCGTTTTTTACTCTCCATTGTCCCATGGGATGGGTTTCATCGCTTCTGCAGTAGGCAATCTGGCTTGCTACTTCATCAGGATTTCCGGAGCCAGTATTAACTGCTATAAATGCTTTTGAATCAAGTAACTCCATTAAGTACATGTATTCATGTATTCCTACATCATTATGCTCAATCCCTTTCCATGCAGGATTCTTCCTCGGCGGACGCTTATCCATTTCCCCAATTCCATCCCTCCAATTATAGCCGCTCACAAAATTTCCTCCGGGCCAGCGATAAATTGGCGCATCTAGTTCCTTTAGTAATCCGACCACATCAGCACGCCAACCTCCGAGGTTGTCGGCAGGCATAAGGGAGAGAGTTCCAATTCTGAAAACCCCTTCACCGGTGCTAAATATCTCAAGACTTAAATTTTCACCACCAAGTTCTGAAATAAACGTCCCTTTGAGTTCATTAAAATCGTCCTCAATAGAATTTACACGGGCTATTTGTTGTGAATTTTGCCCATCTGTAATTTGAATAATTATCGGAAGAACTTCTTTGTCGCCGCTGTAAATCATCCTGCCAACATATTCCTTTCCCTTAACCAGTCCAATTCCATGCTGCCTGATGCCAGAAGTATCGCCATTCTCACAATAAATCTCAGGAGTCATTTCCCCTACATAAGAGTTTATTTTCGACATTTTCAGGGTATTCGCATTCCCTATTACTTCCCATGGCGATGCAGCAAGATATTTATAATCTCCTGTATTCCAGAAGGGATCGTTATCTGTTCCGTAGGGATCAAAATTGTATGTTATGGGGTAATAAAATTTCCTGTCTTCTATTAACTCAGCCCATATTCCGTTATAGATGCAGTTTCCCAGGTGCTCGATAAATTGACCGTATACGAATTCACTAATGGGCTCCCCGGTATTAGTAAGCTCAACTTTTAAATTATGATCTGTTTCCTGTTGAACACATGAATTACTAATGAGCAGAACACTCATACTCAAAATAAGAAAATGGAGGTTTTTCATATTGAAGATTTTATTTTTGTTAAAGATAAAAAATTCATCCGACTAAGCATAACTCTCAGGAAATAAGAGAAAAATCATTCCGACAGAGTCCAGATTTTAATAATATATGCTTTTTAACATATTTTTTGAAAATAATTTTTGGTGGAGAATTAATTCTTGTTTTACTTTGCATCATTAAATCTGTATAGTCTTTTAATAGACGATTTATAAAGAAGAGGTGAGAGACAGGCTCAGTGACCCTCTGGCAACCTGCCTCCTTCGGGAAAGGTGCCAAATCCTGTTCGGATAATAGTGTCCGGAATATATAAATCAAACGAGTATGAAAAATCACAATTTCACAAATCAATCCTCCTTTTTGGGAAGCCTGGGGCTTCAATTTCTTTTTTCTATGATAATGCCTTTGCATGAATGCTGAGAATGGAGAATACTTCGATTCAGAAGAGAAATTCCCACAAGCCTGCATTTCATGCATAAATTAAATACCGGAATACAAACAAGATTTAATTCCTGTTGTTATCTGTGTACAACTTCAATCAAAAAATAAAAACAATTACATAATACTTTATAACAATGAGCAACTATCATTTTGACACCTTACAGTTACATGCCGGTTACGAACCCGATTCAGCCACCCATTCAAGAGCTGTCCCTATTTATCAAACTTCATCTTTTACCTTTAACAGTACAGAGCATGCTGCCAATTTATTCGGTTTAAAGGAATTTGGGAATATTTATACAAGGATAATGAATCCTACTACCGATGTTTTTGAGAAACGCATTGCAGCCCTGGAAGGTGGTGTGGCTGCTCTGGCTACTTCCAGCGGGCAATCGGCACAGTTTCTTGCGCTAACAAATTTTCTTCAGCAGGGCGATAACTTCGTGTGCACTTCTTATTTATATGGAGGAACTTATAATCAATTTAAAGTTCAGTTTAAGCGACTGGGAATTGAAGCCCGGTTTGTTGACGGCGATAATCCTGCCGATTTTGAATCCAGGATTGATAAAAATACCAAGGCCATATATATAGAATCGATTGGGAATCCAAAATTTAACATTCCCGATTTTGACGCTTTATCAGCTCTTGCCAAAAAATATGATATCCCGCTGGTTGTGGATAATACTTTTGGTGCAGGAGGTTATATTTGCAGACCTTTTGATCATGGTGCAAATATTATTGTAGAGTCGGCCACAAAATGGATTGGCGGACATGGTACTTCAATTGGAGGCGTTATTGTTGATGCGGGAACATACAATTGGGGGAATGGAAAATTTCCTCAGTTTTCGGAGCCTTCAGAAAGTTATCACGGTCTTGTATTTGCTGATACTTTTGGTGTTAACGGTCCATTTGGGAATATTGCATTCATAATAAGGGCCAGGGTTGAAGGATTGCGGGATTATGGAAACGCCCTTAGTCCATTTAATGCTTTTCTTCTCATACAGGGTATTGAAACGCTTTCTTTGCGGGCTCAGCGTCATGTTGAAAATACCCTGGAAATTGCCAAATGGCTGCAAAAACAAGATTGGGTTTCAAAGGTCAGTTATCCGGGTCTGGAAGATAATCCATACCATAAATTAGCAAAAAAATACCTGAGTCACGGATTCGGCGGAGTATTATCATTTAATGTTGTGGGAGGAACCGAGGCAGCCCAGAAACTGGTTAATAATGTAAAATTGGTTTCCCATCTGGCAAATGTTGGCGATGCACGTACATTGATTATTCATCCATCGAGTACCACCCATGAACAGTTAAGTTCGGAGGAGCAGCTGAGAAGTGGTGTAGAACCCGATGCATTGAGGCTATCAGTTGGTTTAGAGCACATTGAAGATATTAAAAACGATCTTATTCAGGCTTATAAAGGCATTTAGTATCAGGGAAATGATTATCGGGAGATACCGGTTGTAAAGCAGCAGGGAATCTTCCGGCGATAGGTCGTAATTTGACGGGGTGATTGGTCACTTTGCAGAAATCTATTGGCTTTTCTCTGGAAGAAAATAATTTTCTTCAGCCACCTCCGGGGCTGGGGAATATTAATACGCCATACCCCGGGCGACAAGCGCCCGGGGCTATTGTTCTGTCATCCCTCCGGGATGTTTGGATTTTCGATAAACCAAGTGATTTTGAATAATGAATGTCGATTAACGAATAATGAATGGTGAAGTGAAGAGCTAAACCCGGGACGGGTTTAAGATCAATAGCCCCCCTTTACCCGAACTAATTCTTAGCCATAATCGATTTTACCTGAACACCATTTAAGCGTCCGAGTTTCCCTGATATGGATCCAAATTCGTCGCTGGTGCCTTCAATTACAAGGGAGATAACAGAAATACCCTTATCGCGCAAAGGAATGCCTTGCCGGCCCAAAATGAGCTGATTATGCATAGACAATATCTCATTAATTTTAGAAACCGACTGAGAATCTTCAATTACTATTAACAAGCTTCCTATACGTTTTTCCATGTTTCAGAATTTTATTTCCACCAGGGAGTTGTTTCCGTATCCTTCTGCTCTTTTTCTTTTTCATAATTTGCCCAACCTGCTTCATAATATTTAAAAGAAGGTTTGAACTCCGTCAATCCGATATCCAAAGCTGCTGATTCGGGAATTCTTTGGTCTCCCCAATTGCAGACTTTCTCCAGTTCTGAGTTATAGTGATACCACTTGCCGATAAATGAGTTATTAGTGAAGGAAGCTTCCTTCGAATCAATATCGTCGTAATACAAAGTTTCTGTATCTTCGAGATAAAAATTGGTGTAAAATTCTCCCTGAAAAATTCCGCTGTGCATACAGGAAGGATCTTCATAAAAGAGATAATCGCCCTTCAGAAATCCTCTGCTGAAGTCATCGCCCTCTGCCTGATCGAATCCGACTTCAGAAATAATGATGGAGCCCTGAAACTCACAGATGTTATTTTTAACCTTCGATTTACCATATACCAAATATTCGAAAGGATTGTCAAAATTTTGTATAATGGAGTTGAAATGAATCTGAAAGCGTTCATACTCATCCCCGATAAAACCCAAACGCTCATTTTGTGAGACCTCGCCCTTCCATAAAAATCCCACATCAGTGTATCCTAAGTAACTGATAATATAACTATTAGAATTTTCAGGCGAATCGGAAGCCTGCTCTTTCTCCGCTACTTGTCCGTTTAAATTTACAAACGCCAAAAGCGAAATAATGAAAAAATATATTTTAGTCATACAAAAGTTGGTTTAAAAGAGTATCAAAAATAAAGGAAATATTGGAATAAGTAATCATTAAATGATTAAGAAAAGTGAATGCTTTTTTAAAATGAAATATCGTTACTTATCTGCTAATCCGAAGTTCTGGTTTTCGATTCTTGCTTATATTCACAAAGCAACTTAGCAAAGCTTCATATCAAAAATAGTATCTTTGAGCAAATAAATAAAACTATGCTTTTTCAATATCGAAGATTATTCGGAATTTTCAGAATCCTTTTGGGTATTTTATTTACTACGGTAACGGCTTACTTCTATTTCCAGAAGAGTGGTCCGGTTTCCGAAGAATCAATGGAAATGCTTTTTGTATTCCTATTTTTTCTGATGTATTCCTATTCGTCAATTCGGAATGGAATCAGGGAAATTAATGAGAATTTGCCTGCTTTTAATCTTTTGAGGTTTTATGAAGCAGCGATGAACGGTTTTATCGGACTCTATTTTCTTATCCTTATTTTCACTCTGGATTTGCTCCCCGGCGTTCGTGTGCTTTTCCTTATAATTGACATTGCCATCGTTTTAAGCATGGTACGCGATTTGAAAATTATAAGCATTCAGTATTACGACAAAAAGAAGGAGCAGAGCAAAAAAAATAAACTTTAAAATATGAAAGCATTTGTAACCATTATCCTGTTCGCTTTACTGTCTGTGTCTTGCAATAATAACACAGAGAACACTCCCGCTCCTGTTGATGTAAGTACAGAGATTTCTGAAATAAATTTTATTCACACTGTTTTCTTTTGGCTGAAGGATGGTGTAAGTGATGAGCAAAGAAATAGTTTTGAATCAGGACTTTATGATCTCGGAAACGTAGCCTGCATTGGAGAGTTTTTTATAGGCACTCCGGCCGATACCCACCGGGAAGTAATAGACAATTCCTACGACTATTCCTGGATAGTGCATTTTGCCAATGCTACAGACCAGGCAAGCTATCAGACCGATTCTATTCATCTCGAATTTATTGCGAAATATAGTGCTTTATGGGAGAAGGTTGTGGTATATGATAGTGAGCTTATTGGGCACAGCAAATAAATCATGTTGGATAATTTGTAAATTTTACGTAATTTGAGGGTTCTTTCAAACCTTAATTATTACTGATATGTCTGAAAAGAATTTACAATCGGCCTACATCAAAATGGGTATTATTATGTCCATTATTGCTGCTATTACCTATCCTCTGCATTATTATTGGAATCCTGAAATTAAAATTGAATTAGCCATTGTACTTTTATTTTCACTTTCTATTGCTATTTCCAGTGTGGGAATATATCATTTTCTGAGCCTGCATACGAAAAGGCCCTGCCTGGAAATAGGTTTGAAGCTGAATGTTTTAGCTGCTTTGATTTTCGCTATTGCCGGTTCTGTAAAATTAGCCATGGAAACGCCACTGGAAGGCATTCTTATTCAGGGGAATCAGAGTCTGCTATACGCATTAACAGACAGAATATTTATGAGTCTTTCCTTTTTATGGAAAATGTTATTCGGTTTTGGCCTTATTTTACTTGCCGTACCAGCCTTTTCACATCCCCGAACCGGTAAAATTATACCTTCCCTGGGGGTTCTTTTTGGATTATCCATGCTGGCTGTTAATTTCTATTCCTTCCCATTCGCCCCTGAAGAAATAAACATGGTGGCATTGGGACCACTGGTACCACTGTGGCATTTGCTGGTTGCTCTAATTATCCTTTTATCAGGGAACTGGGTAAGAGAGAAACTGTCGGAAGAATAGGGATTTCCTTTCGTATGAAACAGATACTGCATTCATAAAACCTGGAATTTAACAAAGATTCCCAGGTTTGAGAAGAATTAATCTACGTCAAATTCTTTAATAAATGTAGGTTCAGTAGCCTCATTCTCAAATACATAAATCCTGATTAGATTTGACCACGTGCTATCCTGATAGTTTTCAAAACGCAATTCAAAATCAATTTCACCGGTTCTTGTTGCGGTAAATATTCTGGAGTAATCGATATCATTCCAATGGCTAAACTCCCAACCTGTATTATCCTGAAAGGCAGGAAAGACCCAATTTTGTCCTGAAATCTTCACTCTTAAACTGCTACCTTCCGGAAGAATCGCATTCATTGAATAAGTCCCGGCTGAATAATCCATTTTAGTAAAATCCAGAATATTTAAGCCATATTTACCGGAAGCGGGATACTGGATAAAGCCGGTATATTCAAATTCTGTATTTTCAATAAATTGTGTAACAAATTTTTCAAAATCCGGAACAACGATATCCAGACCTAAGGTTTCATATCTGGTTTCAATGTTTTCCCTTATGTTATCCAGTTTTATCGTTTTGGCATTATTTATAAGAGTTGATCCCAATAATTGACTGTTCAGTATCCCATCTTCTCTGATATCGGTACTAATGTTTGCAAGCAGTTCCGATAATCCGGAAACCGGAAGGTATCCCTGCAAAATAACAGAAACCGCCAGCAGAATAGCATTATCATCACCGGGTTTAGTGATATCCAATAATTCCGACTCTAAAATATCATCTTTGTTTATTTCAAAGATTGAAAGTATTTCATTGATGGTCTGATTCTTAGCTGCAGAAAAATCAGCCCCGTTGGAAATAAGATAATCGACCCGGCTTTTCTCCAAATGGGATAATACATTTACATTTAAACTGCTTTTGTTTGTGAGATCAGAAATTGCAAACAGGGTTAATTGTGCACTTGAATTTTCATTCTTAACCTCGTTGAAATAAAACCCATCTGCTTTTAGCTCAACAAATTGAGAATTCAGCTCTACATTCTTTATCTCAAAAGTCCCTTTGTTATCAAGTATTTGAGCAGAGAAATTCCTGCCGGTCGGACTTAAATCTTCGCTTAATTCAGAAATGGTAATAGCCGTTCCATTTAAGTAGGGTCCCTTTTGTACAAATCCTCTTATTTTATCATAATTCAGGATTGTGTCTTTGTCATTATCTTTTTCACATGATAAAATAATAAAAAGAAATAATAATAAAGGAAGTAAATATAATTTTTTCATGGTAATAGTTTTTAATACTATTTATATTCCAAAGTTCGTCTTTTTAAGATTCTTTTGCAAGCAATTCCAAGTTAAAGTTTTCTATATGAATATATTAGACATTCATTTGCACCTAGATTTAAGTATAATTTTGTAAAAATCCCGGCTTACCCAAATTACAAATTTTTTCCTGCTCAAAGACCGAGTTTCATCAATCTGTCAATGTCTCTACTCCACCTTCATTAAAATGAAAAACACTCCCAAGTTCACAGTTTACATTGTCGTTTTCATTAAGCTGTACAATACCATTATTCATAATTGTTAGAGATCCATAGGGTTTGACAATAATATTTCCATTGACAAGAGTACCACTATTTATCACCAGACTACAATAGCCCTCAACTGTTATAGTTGCAGCTTCACTCAATGTAATATTTCCTGTTATTGTTAAGGTGCTATAATTCTGGACTTTTATGCTTTGGCAAATTACTTCATCTGCTGACCATGTTTGGGAGCTAGTAACAATAAGTGGTGTTTCGTCATAACAATTACTTTCCGGGAGTTCTGCCTGCCAGATGCCACGACCATAAGTTCCTGCTATTAATCTTGGTTTTAAATAATCAATTTCAATATCTGTAACCAATTTAAAAGGAAGTGTAGCGGTTATTGCACTCCAACCGTTTTCAGGTTTATATGTATTCCAAAAGAATATACCTACATCTGTAGCAACATACAGTTTTCCGGTTACAAAATCATAAAGTAAGCGATTTGCAGGAATGTTTTCCGGGTATCCTAAGGATAGTGCAGTCCATGATGACCCTCCATTTTCAGAATGAAACACCTTTCTATCCTCATTCACAGCTTGCCCCATACAAACCCAAACTTCCATATCATTTTCAGGATTCACTACTATATCATTGGCATAAGAATTAGTGTATTCGGGTAAATTCTGGCCTATATCTACCCAGGAGCTTGATGAAGGTGAATATCTCCACATATGGTCTGAGCTACTTAAACTAGTATTATATAAAGATTCACCGATGTATTTGATTTCAGGATTATTATAGCATATTGCCAAAGCGGAAATTCTTCTATCAACTTCAGAAGGGATAGAAATAGAGTTAACTTGAGGACTGCTATAACAATCTGAAATTTCATAAAGACTATCAGCTCCAATGAAAATAATATCATTTGCTGTTGGATGAGAAATTACCCTGTTTTTTAGTGTGCCATCAAACGTCTTAATATTAATTGGTGTCGATGTATTCAATAGATCAAATAGTGCGTAATTCTGTGTCCCAACCCCTCCTCCAATTATTACTTTGTCAGGATCAACTCTGGAAAATGCGCCTTCTACTCCATCACTACTTTTTGCGTGCCACCATTCTGAACTATCTTCCAGCCAAATAAATGAAGAACAATCTTGAGTGCCTCCCCCAATTCTTATTGGATTTGATTTGCTAATATAAATACCATAAAATTCATTTGTTTGCAGGCCATTTGTGCCATCATCGCTAATTTGATGCCAACAAAATCTTGGGGAGCCACAAGAACCTCTACTATATTCACCCCAAGCTACACCACCGTCATGACCTACATAAAGTTTATCGTCCCCATTAACTTTAATAACTTGTAAATCTCTTATATCATCATGTAAAAAATCAGATACACTATCAGGAGTCAAGTTAGTGTCAAGACTAGAAGTAGATATTGGAATAGTTGAATTGGTATTTCCATCATATTTATACATTTGAAGCCAACCCAAATATACAATATTGGCATCAGTTGCAGATGGGAATATATTCATTGTTCGTTGACCTCCAAGCAAACTACCGGGTTTAGAATCATATGTACCATTGCAATATTTGGTTATATGATTATAGCCTGACGTATCCCTATAGTAAAACCATATATTATCAAGGAAATTTTCATTAATCCCTATTAAACATTTCATTATTGTATCAGTTAATGAATTTGTAATTAATTCTGTAATATTCTGCATGGAAATAATACTACCATTAATATTACATTTATACGTAACAATTCCTCCCAAATAAAAAATATTTGGATTATTCTCATCGAAAACTAAATCAGAATTAGCAACATTCCAGTAATTACTATGATATACGGACAACCAGCCACCTGTTTCATATTGCCTCCTATACAATGAAGAGGCTGTTACTAAATAAAGATCTTCGAAATTTAATGGGTGACTTACTAGTTTAATGGCTCGAAGTTCATTATGGCTTCCGCTAAAAATCTCTTCTCCTGAAATAGTGGTGCTTACTCTACTCCATGAAATTCCATGATTTAAAGTCTCAAATATTCCATTTGAATATGCACCCAATTCACTACTTGTTTGTACGCCTGTAAGTACAAATATATGTTGCTTATCATCAGGATCAATTAATATACTTAATATCCCATTTATTAAAGGTTCGGATTCTGATATATTAATCCAGGAATTACCTCCGTTTGCTGTGTACCACAAACCACTGTTTCTTGCACCTGCATAAATAGTGTCTTGGTCAATTGCCTTAATAGTTTCAATCCACCCACGACCTAAGCTATTTCTAGTTTGATTTAGAGGGCCATCATTAAACCCTATTGGCCCTAGATAATCCCAATTCAGAACAGTCAAATTTTCTGTGGCAGACAAACTTTTCTTATCACTAAATTTTACTGAGTTAAAGTAATTTTGCACAGCTTTTTGATATCCGGCAATTGTTCCTGAATGATCAAATCGAGATGATAAGAAGGAATAATCTCTTTCATAATTTTTAACATCCTCTTTTGAAAGAGAGTTTTTGATACTATCTGAAAAAATAATTTCTGTAAGATCAGCTATATTTTTTACTTCTTGTTTTTGTGAATATAATATAAAACAAACCAATTGTAAACAAAGCACTAAAATGAATTTTTTCATTGTACAATAATTTTTTTTGTAACATTATATGGAGATTCAACAATAATATAATATATCCCAGGACTTAGATTTGAGACATCTAAGATTATTAGGGAATTGGAATCAATGCTTTCCGACAAACACACAATACCAATCGAATTCAAAATTTTAAGCTTTACATTTCTAATTGGTTTAAAATTGACAAATTCAATTTTAATATGGTTTGAGGAAGGATTAGGCCATATATGGATATCTGCTATGAAATTCTCTAAGATAAACTGACTTACTTCTAATGCATCCCCCCAGCTTTCAGATCCTTTTTTGAAATAAATAAGCTCATCTTTATCTACCTCTGGATTCCCTCCTTCATATAATACAGAATTTAAATATTTGCCACAGCCCTTTATTATAGTAAAATCATAATTCAGGTATCCTTCAATGTTGAAAGAATTCCCAACTGCATAAAAAATAGAGTCGTCATTCCAGGACATGTACTTTTCTTCTGAAGTTTTAATATACACTCTTCCATTAAATAATGTTCCTGATAAAAAAATATAATCTGAAAACTGCGACTGACGCCAATCACTAAACACCTCTATTTCAAATGGTAAAATAATATCTTCTTCATGCTCTGAATTTACTAAAACATTGACGTTTTCATCAAGATCAGTAATTGTAGAAACAAAAGTATTAGTATTAACTATTTCAGGGCTGTTAGGTTCCCACCATGTTTTTTCAATTTCATAAAACAGGCTGTCTTCTTCTGAAGAATACCATTTATCTATAACTTTCCGGATGGAATATTGATCATGAGGATATTTAAGATAAGAATTAGTTATGACATGAAACTCATCTCCGATCTCATAATCATTTACTTCCCTGTTTGTAAGGATGTGTAAACCCACATCATCTTTAGAACAACCTGCCAATTCATGAATAACAATTTGTTCATTTCTTTGATTGGATGGAAAATCTCTGAAATTAAAAACCGCCAACAATCCATAGCTTTTTGAAAGCCTGATTTGGGAGAAGCCTCCAAAATTGTCAATCACTGAGCCATCTGATGCGTAATGTTTAATTGTAATTGACTTTACACTATCCTGAATTTCAAGAAAGCTTTCCAAAAGGATTCCTGTTATCTCTGCTTCAATATATGAACCATCATCTCCCAACCACAATATCCATTTTTCGTTTTGTACTGCCCGGGTTTTGATGAGGATAGAATCACCATGATAATTAAAAAAGATGTTATCTCCATTTGATTTTAATATCACTTTTGAGCCCAACCATGATGGACCGACATAGCAATAGCTATCATAGGGATTCAGATTATCATCGCAAACCATTTCCTTCTGAAACCAGATAATCGTATCCAATCCTTCAACACTCAGGCTATCGGTTTTAATTCCACGAACATATTTCCCGGGTTCGAGATCACGAATAGTGAGGTCTTCTATGGGTTCGAAAAGATGGATTTCATTGGGAAGGATTGTTGAATAATTTTGGGCTTGTAATATGGTTGTCAACCAAAAGCAACATAGAAGCAAAAGATAGTATTTTCTGTTAAAGTGCATATCTGTTTTAATTTATATTATAGTCGATTAAATCATTACATAATTTCCAGGTGAATCCGGATGGGTCGTTTCTAACAGCATGAAATGAAAATTTAACCGTATACTTTTCATTGGTGTATTATCATCAGGGATATAATTCAAATAATCAACAATAACTCCACTTGTTTTTGTATTTACAGAGTCTGTAATAATTTCACAAGTGAACTGATTATAAACATTCTCAATGAATAGACTGCTAATAACGATAATGAAACATAGCTTTCTCATTGTAAAAGTTTTAAAGTTTAAAAAGCATTCTTAATTCTATAAGATTCTCAGATTCTATAATCAAATAGTAAATTCCTTCTTCCTGCATCCCAATATTCAATTGAAGAAAATTATTCTTCGGTTCACGATGCTCAATTAATTGACCGGTTGAGTTATAAAGGAGCACTTTTTTAATTATTGATATGGGATGCTCAATTATAATCCAATCCTGACATGGATTTGGGTATATTAGAAATTGACTAGTGTGCTTGTACTTAACAACACCTGTAGAGCCATCAATAAGAGTATCACAGGAACAATCAGGACAAAAGCTGTCCCACTCATCGCTCCTAAATATCAACTCTCCTTCTTTGTAACATCTTAGTGAGAGCCACTCCCAGGGTTCGGTATCTAATTGGCAAATCGGTTTAAATAAAAACTCTTCTACACGACCAATTTTTTCTATAATAGTTTCATTCACTTTTATTTTTGAGGGATCTCCAAATGGCCAATATTGAAAATAGGATAAATGCTGCACATCAAAATATTCCTCATTAATCTCTATCTGACATATTGAATCAACGATTATTGGTGATACTGAGTCACAATCATAATTTGCAAATTCAATTTCCAATGTATCACCAGGATTCAAAGTAAAATCATACATAAGTTTAAACTCGAAACCATTCCAACTATAAACCCTTCCATTCTCCTCCCTTACAAATTGAATAAATCTATCTGTAACCACACCCTCACTGTGGAAATTATATGTTTCAACTATTATTTTCTTTCCGCTATATGATGCTACTATAGTGTCTTTTTCAACGATGTATTTTGTATATCCATGTGCCGGATAGAGAAGAAGTTCTTGCTTGTTGAAATACCATTCAGCTCCTATTGGATACCAATCCTGTCCTTTCGTAATCTTAGTTAAGAAAGTCACTAATAATAAGATGAATATGAGTTTTTTCATTTTCAATCCGTCAAAATCATCTTCTTAGCTTCCAAAGCCATTCCATCCAGAATAAGTGTGTAGAGATATATTCCAGAATTAAACTCAAATCCCCTAATTTCGTATTCGCAATTTTCACGATCATTAATTATGTAGGTTTTCAGCTGAGTGCCCTGCAAATTATAAATGTTTAAATGTGCATTTTGAACTGCTTCAGGTATAAACATTTTGATAATGGTTGATTCTTTGAATGGATTCGGAATATTCTGAAAAAGTTGTGGGGTATCTTCAAATGCCACTGTCATTGACTTTTTCTCATCCGGAATTATTGTTGTGGAAAGTTTATCAATTGCTTCCTGCTGTTTTGAAATAGTAGAATTAAGACTGTCTATTTGCCTTACCAATTTTTGATATCCATCCACAAGCAATGGAATAAAAGCATCATATTCTATGGCCATACTACCATTTTCATTGTCTGTTGTAACAATATCCGGATAAATTTCCTTTACCTCCTGAGCCAGAAATCCGAAGCGCAATCTTGGATTTGGTTGCTCAGGAACTTCTATTGCAAGCTTTTCAGACAAAATTATTTGATCTTCCCCTTCAGAGCTATTTTCAGCATCGCTTAATTCAGCATCTGAATCCGGGATAATCATACTAGATTCAACTTCTTTCCACCTATAGGATACAGGTCTTAATTGCAATAGTTTTTCAGACCCGCTCAAATTAACTATATCTTTTTTTGCAGTACTGTCAGAATAAGTGGACCAGCTATCAGCTCTGCAATCTCCGGTTACATAAAACCAATAGGTTGATGATGCATAACCATTAATTCCAATATGTCCATCCTGATTTATCCTTATGCCATTGTTTAAAACTCCTCCTCTAACCAAATAAACCTTATCATCTACCAAAGCAATCCTAAAAGTGCTATACGTATTATCATTTAAACAAATCCCATCATAAATGCCATTCTCCTTTATCTCAATCATTCCGTAATAAGGACTGGATGTTCCAATACCTATCCTTCCAGCACTGTTAATTCTCATTCTTTCAATTCCTAATGTCGTAAACCCGATATTATCAGCAGCAGGATGAAAAATCCCGGTCCTGTCATTACCCCACCATGTATAATCCGGTGTAGTCTGCGTTGAATAGCTGTTTAAACCACGAATATAGGCTGCTGAAGCAATACTGCTTGTAGTTCCTGTAAAACTCGTATTTCCTACGACCCGAAGTTTTTCAGCAGGATTATTAATACCAATACCTACGTTTCCACTACTGGTAACATAGAGCTGGGCATCAAGTGTATAGCTTAGAAGAGAAAGAAAGAAAGAAAGAAAGAAAGAAAGAGCATTTCCTTTTAGTTTAATTGTTTTCATTTGGTGTCAGGTTTATAGTTAGAATATCAAAGTTATTTTGAAATAATACATAAGTCAATATTGACTTTCAATTATTTTCTTCTTATTTTATAATACCTATCCCCTCCATTTCAAAAGAACCCGCATATAAGAAATGTAGGGATGTATTGCTGAGTAACCAAAAAAATAACTCTTCCCAATTATATAAATTCTATAAAACACAGTCCTCAATTCTGCCAAATTGTCAACTTGTCATTCCCATATTCCGCTAAACAAGGTAAAAACTGTCATAATTTTCCGCATAAACACAGATGGCATAATCATTGTCAACTTAAGAGAAATTCAAAATAGATTTTAGAAACAGATTATAGATTATAAAACACAAAATAGATTATGGGTAAAATTATAGGTATCGATTTAGGAACAACCAACTCTTGCGTTTCAGTTATGGAAGGGAATGAGCCTGTTGTTATTCCTAACAGCGAAGGAAAAAGAACCACTCCTTCCATGGTGGCTTTTGTTGAAAATGGTGAAAGAAAAGTTGGTGATCCTGCCAAACGTCAGGCTATTACCAATTCGACCAAAACTATTTTTTCAATAAAAAGGTTTATGGGAGAAAGCTTTGACAAAGTTCAAAAAGAAGTTAAACGTGTATCTTATAACGTTGTAAAAGGCGATAATAATACACCACGCGTTCAAATTGACGATAGAAAGTATTCACCTCAGGAGATATCTGCGATGATTCTTCAAAAGATGAAGAAAACAGCGGAAGATTATCTGGGTCAGGAAGTTACGGAAGCCGTGATTACCGTTCCTGCATACTTCAGCGATTCGCAACGTCAGGCTACTAAGGAAGCCGGTGAAATTGCAGGTTTAACTGTGAAAAGAATTATTAACGAGCCAACAGCTGCAGCTTTGGCTTACGGACTCGACAAGAGAAATAAGGATATGACCATTGCTGTTTTTGACCTTGGCGGTGGAACTTTCGATATCTCAATTCTTGAATTGGGTGATGGCGTATTTGAAGTTAAATCAACCAATGGTGACACTCACCTTGGTGGTGACGATTTCGACCATACCATTATCGACTGGCTGGTACAGGAATTCAAAAATGATGAGGGTGCTGATCTTTCAAAAGATCCAATGGCCCTGCAAAGACTTAAGGAAGCTGCTGAAAAAGCAAAAATTGAATTATCAAGCTCAAACAGCACTGAGATAAATCTTCCTTATATTATGCCTGTTGACGGTGTTCCTAAACACTTAGTTAAGACACTGACAAAGGCTAAATTTGAGAGTCTGGCCGACAAACTGATTCAGGCTACCCTTGAGCCTTGTAAAAAGGCAATGAAAGATGCCGGCTTAACTCCAAAAGATATTGATGAAGTAATTCTTGTTGGTGGATCGACTCGTATTCCTGCTATTCAGGATATCGTTCAAAAATATTTTGGAAAAGCCCCTTCCAAAGGTGTTAATCCAGATGAAGTTGTTGCTGTTGGTGCAGCCATTCAGGGTGGGGTATTAACCGGTGAAGTAAAAGATGTTCTTTTACTCGACGTAACTCCTCTTTCTTTGGGTATTGAAACCATGGGAAATGTATCAACCCGTTTAATTGAGGCAAACACTACCATTCCAACAAAGAAAACAGAAACTTTTACCACGGCTTCTAACAATCAGCCTTCGGTGGAAATTCATATTCTTCAGGGTGAAAGATCGATGGCTAAAGATAACAAAACCATTGGCCGCTTCCATCTGGATGGCATTCCCCCTGCCCCTCGCGGTGTTCCTCAGATTGAAGTTTCGTTCGATATCGATGCAAACGGTATCCTGAATGTGTCAGCAAAAGATAAAGGAACCGGTAAAGAGCAAAGCATTAGAATTGAAGCATCTTCAGGACTTAGCGACACTGAAATTGAAAGAATGAGACAGGAAGCTAAGGAAAATGAAGAAGCTGACAGGATTGCTAAGGAAAAAGTTGACAAGCTGAACGCAGCCGACGGTTTGATTTTCCAGACCGAAAAACAACTAGCCGAATTCGGAGATAAGGTTCCTGCTGAAAAGAAGGAGCCTATCGAGAAAGCGCTTAGCGTTCTTAAGGAAGCTCATAAAAGCGAAGATCTTGACGCCATTGAAAAAGCAACCGCAGAACTGAATACTGTTTGGCAGGCTGCCAGCGAAGAAATGTACAAAGCAAGTCAGGAAGCTAAACCCGAAGCCAGTGCAGAAGGAGAACCGGAAACATCAAAGAAAAATGATGGAGAGGTTACTGATGTTGACTTTGAAGAAGTAAAATAATCTTGGTTACATAAAATATAAAAAGCTGTCCCAATATTGAGACAGCTTTTTTTTATTTTAGATTTTCACGCCGACAAGGCAATTTGCTGAGCAAAATCCCTATAATTAAATCCTTACAGATGAATAACTAAAGAAAAAGGAAACCAGCTAAAAAGCAATTTTGAGACAGCCCTCTTTTTTTTTATCTTTGATGTTGAAGAAGAACCAATCTGGAAATACTAAAACAGATATCTTCCAGTTTTCTCTTATACCATGTTAACTTTGAAAAATGATAAAACGAATTACTCTGTTTATTCTGGTACTTATTGTACCTTTAACTGCATTTAATCAGGAACCTGAAATCAATAAATACGATAATCAGGGACTTAAGACAGGTGTATGGAAAAAATATTTTGAGAATGGGAATCTTTTGTACGAAGGGACTTTTTACCAGGGAAAGCCTGTTGGAACACTGAGGCGTTATTATGAAGGAGGTGTTTTGAAGGCTGAATTGACCTTTCTTCCCGATGGGATTCAATCTTACGCCAAACTCTATTACGAAAGCAGAAACCTTGCAGCAGAGGGGAAATATATCGGACAGGAAAAAGACAGCACCTGGAATTATTACTCCTTTTACAATAAAAGGCTCACTTTAAAAGAAAGCTATATCCGCGGTGCACGAAATGGGGAAAGCATAAAGTACTATGATGATGGCTCTGTTGCAGAAAACATGATGTGGAAAAATGATGTAATGCATGGATTATGGGAGCAGTATTATGAAAACGGACAGCTTCGGCTTACCTGCATAAATATTGATGGAGTAAGAGATGGTGAGTATTCTTCTTTTAACAGTGACGGCACAAAATCGATTCACGGTAATTATATCATGGGAAAAATGGACGGCATCTGGGAATATTATGCAGAGGGCAATATAGTGGATATGGAACTTGAATTTGTTGATGGAAAAATGCTGCCTAACGAAGTCTTAAAGGAAAAAATTAAGGAATTTTCAAAAATGCTTGAAGACAGTCTGAATAATTACACAGAGCCTAATTTGTCTGATTTTCTATAAGAAATCTGAATGAAACTAAATCTTTCCATATTATTTTTTTTCTTTTTATCACTAAACACCTTCTCTCAGAGAATGTCTCCCACTCATTATTGGATAAGCCTGAAAGATAAAGATAATAACACATACACTATAGATTCACCGGAACAGTTTCTTTCATCACGTGCTATCAGCCGACGACAAAAAGCCAATATCCCTGTCACATTGGAGGATTTACCGGTTTCAGATATTTATCTGGACAGCCTCCGGAGTCTCGGACTAAAAATTACCGGCAGCTCTAAATGGTTCAACGCAGTAGTGGTTGAAACGACGGATACTTTACTAATCGACAGTATTGACTATCTTGACTTTGTAAGTCATTCCTCGACCGAATATGCAAATTTTGCAGGTACAATTATTGAATCAGAAAACAATTCTTTTCATTTTGAGAATAAGCTGTTTACGGAAAACGATTATGGTACCGCATATACTCAACTTAATATTTTAGGTGGACTCGGGCTCCATGAACTTGGTTTCAAGGGAGAAGGAATTCATATTGCCGTTTTGGATGGCGGATTTTTCAGGGTGGACTCCATCCCCTGGTTTAAAAATATACGGGATAATGACCAGATCATAAGCCATAAAGATTTTGTGAATCCTACCAGCAATATTTTTAATGAAAACAGTCATGGCATGAGCGTTTTGAGCACCATGGCGGTGAATACTCCGGGGCAATACATTGGTAGTTCACCCGAAGCTTCTTTCCTGCTGTTACGTTCGGAAGATGTAAACACCGAAACTAAAGTGGAAGAAGCACTCTGGCTTTTTGCTGCTGAATATGCCGATAGCATGGGGGCCGATATTATTACGGCATCTCTTGGCTATCACTTTTTTGATTTTCCCGAAATGAATTACGATTATTCAAATCTTACCGGGGTAGATGCACTTGTAACAAGGGCAGCAGAAGCAGCCTTTTCAAAAGGTATGATAGTGATAAATAGTGCCGGAAATCAGGGAGACGACAGCTGGGGAACCATCACGACACCTGCTGACGGGAAAAATGTTCTTGCCATTGGTGCCATTGACACAGAAGGAAATGTAGCACTGTTTTCTTCCAGAGGATTGGAAGAAAGTGAAAGCATAAAACCGGATGTTTTGGCCGTTGGGGTTGAAACTTCAATAATTACCGCCTCAGGAACTATTGGAAAAGGCTCCGGTACCTCTTTTTCCGCACCCCAGATAGCAGGATTCACTGCATGCTTGTGGCAGGCCATGCCCGAAAAAACCAATCTTGAGATCATTAACGCTATCAGAAAAAGTGCAAGTCGAAATTCCTATCCTGATGCTACTCACGGTTATGGAATTCCTAATTTTATGCTGGCATTATGGATATTAAGTGAGGTTGAAAACAATATTGTTAAGCCGGAAATTCAGATTTACCCCAATCCCTTTCAAAATGTTTTATATATTAAAGCAGACCACGCCATTACAAAAATTGAAATATATACTCTATCCGGAAAGTTGTTGTATTCAAATCACAATGATTGGAAATCAGGTGAAATTATTCAAATTGAAAATGTTGGAATCGAATCCCCGGGAATATATTTACTAAGAACAGAAAACAACTCATCGACCCTTGTCAGCAAAATCATCAAACAATAATCCCTCTCAAAAGGCTATTTCATTAAGTGAATTAAGCCGGAAGATTAAAAGTAGTCTGAACGATTCCTTTCCTGAGAAATTTTGGCTGATTGGAGAAATAAGTGAGATTCGCCAACATTCAAACGGTCATGTTTACATTGAATTAACAGAGAAAGCTAAGAATGCTGACAAAATTGCTGCCCGAATTAAAGCTACCATCTGGTCCTATACCTATCGTATGTTACGACCTTATTTTGAAGGATCTACCGGATACGAGTTATCGCCGGGAATCAAAATTATGGTGCTGGCAAGCTTAGAGTACCATCCGCAATACTCTATAAGTCTGAATATTACAGATATCGATCCCAGCTACACATTGGGTGAGCTCGCTCAGAAAAAAGAAGAAGTCATTCAACGCCTTATTCATGAAGGGGTTATGAACATGAACAAGGAATTGGACCTTCCAATGGTCATTCAAAACATTGCCGTTATTTCTTCAGAATCGGCAGCCGGGTATGAAGATTTCCTCAACAGTCTGGAAAACAATATCTATAATTTTCATTTTAACATTAACCTTTTCCCTGCATTGATGCAAGGTGATAAAGCAGAGGAATCGATTATTGCCATGCTGGAGAAAATTTATGACAGCGGTGGAAATTTCGATTTGGTGGTAGTCATCAGGGGAGGTGGTGCCAAAATTGATTTGGAATGTTTTAACAGCTACGATCTGGCATATTACATCACCCAATTTCCCATACCCATACTTACAGGCATTGGTCATGAAAGAGATGAAACTATCGCTGATTTGGTTGCCCATACTAAATTGAAAACACCTACAGCAGTGGCAGAATTTCTTATCGACAGAATGGTTGGATTTTCAGCTTTATTAAACGAATTGCAGGAAAGCATCAATTTTGTTGCCAAGGCAGGTATTGTTCAATCGGAAAAAAATATGAACCGGTTTTCCATAGCCTTGTATAATTCCATAAAAAGCAAACTTTCAGATCACCAGAATAAATTAAATTCCCTGGCAATTCAAACAGAAAATAAATCCCGGCGATTAGTATTCTCAAAAACCACTGATTTAAACAGAAACAGCCAGCAACTTAGATCATGGCTTAAATCCGGACTCAGAATTGCCATGGATAAACAGGATGCTAATTCGAGAATACTGAGAATGACCATTCCACGGTTTATTAGTAAAGAAAACCATAAGCTGGAGAATCGACTTAATGCATTAAAAATTCTGGATCCTGTTAATATTTTAAAGCGAGGTTACTCCATTAGCTATTTAAACGGAATATTGGTAAAAGATTCGGGCGATTTAAATATGGGTGATGAAGTTAAAACCAGACTCTATAAAGGAGAGTTTATAAGTAAAGTAACTAAAAAATAAAGGAAATGGCAAAAAAGACTATAACCTACAATGAGGCTGTAAAGGAGATTGAGGAGATCCTTCAAAACCTTGAAGAAGAGGAACTCGATGTTGATCAACTGGCTGATAAAGTTAAGAGAGCTACCGAGTTAATTCATTATTGCAAGAGCAAACTTAAAAATACGGAAGCAGAAATAAATAAAATACTTGATACTGAAGAGAAGGGAGAGTAAAGAAATCCGGAATAGCAAACCTTTAATCAATAAACATGCTACTCAAAATCCGGTTCACGATCCATGTCAAACAGGTCTTTAAGGTAATTTATTTCAAGAGCACAGCCCGATTTTAGAGAGAAACTGGTATAAAACTTCTTGGCCGCATATTTGAGCTGATTCTGGCTGACAATCATAACCTGAATAGGATCGATATCATCGAAAGTCCATTTCCCTTTAACTTGTTCCAAGGTCTCGATATTATTATCAGCAATCCGTTTCATCTCCTCGTAGGCCTTCACTATATGGAGATCTCTATTCGACAAAATACCCTTTACTTTTCCGGTTTTTACATCAATAAGGGGAGCCCCATTTACGCTTGGATTAATTGATCCGTCGTATTGAATCATTGTATATCCATTACCGTTTTTAGAATAAGAGGTAATGAATCCAGGTCTAAGAGCTATATTATTGTAATCAAATTGATATTCGATGGTTAATACCTGTAATCCTATTACCGGTTCGCAATTGCTACAAAATTCTAAATTCTGCAAACCAATTTGTTGGTCTTCCGAAAGTAAGAAAAAGGTAAATCCGATATTGTTTAGCTCAGTTTCCTTAGCAAGTAAACCGACAAAATCTTTTGTAGAGTATCTTATTTCGCGAAAAACGGTCATACCATCGATTTCATAAAACCTAATGGCCACTTCATTTACTTCTTTAAGCTTGGCAACAACATTGTCAGTAATTACCCTGTTTCCGTATTTAAAACCGGTTATGCCAAACAGCTTACTCCCGGAATGGCTATAAAAAATAATGGAGCATACTGCCTTGTGATACTTATTCCAGATTTCTTCAAACATGTCAGATAGAGATTTTTCCATAACGCATTAGTTTAATAAGTGTCAGGAACAAGTAAAAAGTAACATCAATAATCGATATTTTTTTCAAAAATATAAAATAAACTAATCAATAAGCTAATTTTTAGTTATTAAGTTTCTATTCCAAACGACTAAATTTCAGATATTCCAACCACTTTGAATTTAAAGTTCTGGCTTTTCAGTATCCGGATCAGATACTTCTACCCTTCACTTTAAGGAAGAAATATAGAGTTCTGGTTACTCAGTTCTACAATTACACTATCGGGCAACTACCAGAAAGAAAAGAATTACATATAGAATCCTTAACTTAATTTTATTTTTCAAAATACTTACTTAGTACCTTAATTAAATCAACAGCTCTGATAGGTTTAGCCAGATAATCATCGCAGCCCGATTGCAAGCTTCGTTCTTTTTCACCTGACATTGCATAAGCCGTTTGGGCTATTATGGGAATATGCGGATTAATTTTTTTTACCGATATAGCAGCTTCATAGCCATCCAACTCCGGCATTTGCACATCCATAAGAATAAGGTCGAAGTGTCCGTTCTCTGACACCAACTGAATAACTTCCTTTCCTGTCCTGGCCCTTATTACATCAATTCCCGATCGTTTAAGTACTTCAAATAATAATTTATAATTGGAATCTTCATCCTCCGCTATTATAATTTTTCTTCCTTGCCAGTTCTTTTCTTCAAACAATTGACGCACGGGATCTCTTTTTTCGTTTGAATTTTCATCGAAATATGGAAGACTAAAAACAAATTCAGCTCCTTGATTCTGTTTGGATATCAAGTTAATTTTCCCTCCCATTTGCTCAATAAGGTGTTTTGAAATGGATAAACCTATTCCTGTTCCACCATAAAATTGATTTTTATTTTCATGACCCTGACGGAATCTTTCAAAGATTAATTTCTGATTTTCCTCAGCAATTCCAATTCCGGTATCCTTCACATAAAACACAAGCAAGGAATTCGTTTTTTCCTTTATACCAAATCTTATTTGTCCTTTATCGGTAAACTTAATTGCATTATTGAGCAGATTAGAAAATATTTGTCTTAGTCTAAACTCATCCGTATTTAATTTAATGGAAGAATTATAACCATTATTGTCAATTTCAATATTCAGATGCTTTTTCCCTTGCCGGTCAAGAGATGTTAAAAACAATTGATGAATATCATCCAATACCGGCCTAAGACTAAATTCTGTTTTAAATATTTTAATTTCTCCAGCCTCAATTTTAGAAATATCAATTATATCCTCAATTAGTCGCATCAGAGTATCAGCACCATGGTTTATCTGGCTTATAAAATCCATCTTCAGCTGCTCGTCATCCCCAACAGTTGATAGAAGCTCAGCAAAACCAATTATTGCATTCATTGGTGTACGTATCTCATGAGACATATTTGACAAGAAAGCAGTTTTTAGTTTATCAGACTCCTCAGCCTTCGTTTTTGCCAATTTCAAATTATATTCGTAATTCTTTCTCTCATTTATATTTTTAACTGTAATCACAAAACTACTTTCTTTTCTGCCTTGATTTTGAATCAAACCCATTGAAGCTTCGGCAAAAAATTCACGACCACCCTTTCGCTTCATTCTAAGTTCAATGTTTTTAGAAAAGTTATTTTGTAAGGTATCGTACAGAAGATTCCGAAACTTCATTACATCCTCTTTTACAATATATTGAATTATATTCTTATCTCTGACAAGCTTCTTATTTTCCACTCCAATAAGATCGATAAAACTGGAATTATATTCTAAAAAATTTCCTTCCATATCAATCATAACTATACCATCGGGGGAAGACTCAACAATGCTTCTTTGTCTTTCTTCATTTGCTTTTAATTCATCCTGTGCTTTCTTTCTTTCAATAGCTCTGGCAATCTGATCGGAGACAAACTCAAGGATTTTGACATCATCCTGTGTATATACTACGTTTTCATCGTAGCTCTGAACCACGAATACACCAATAGTTTTGTCTGATATTTTAAGAGGAACTCCAAGCCAGTACAAAGAAGCGGCTCCAATTGGCTCGATCTCACCCTTCTCTGTAAGCTCATTTATCTTTTCTATGTCAAGCAATTGTGATTTTCCGGTTCTGATTACATAGGCCGTAGTAGTTTTACCAGCTGGAAACTCCTTAAAAGTGTCCTTCTCATCTTTATGAAATGGCAAGCTTAAAGTATCAGTATTTTCATCGTATAGAGCTATGTAACAATTCTTTGTGTCAATCACGGCATTAAGTGATTGTTGAATATGTAAGAAGAAATCATTCAAATCGTTTGTAGTATTTACCGCAGTGGTTATTTCAAATAATACTTTTTGAATTCTCTCCTGACGTTTGTTTTCGGTAATATCTCTGGCCATTCCTAATACAGACACAACTTTTTCTTTTCCAGCAGTTTCCGGATACAGTCTCCATTCCAAATCCACATCCCCATCCAATCCTTTAATCGAAAAGAAAACCTTATTGGGTTTAGCTTCATCAAAAACTTTTTGAATGCTATCTTCCCAAAAATCACACATATGATCAGGGAAAATATTCATTTCTTTATGTGTTTTGTTTAAAAAAACCTCCGGATCGAGCCCGAACATTTCCTTTACACCGGCATTGACATAAATATGCCGGAGATTGGTATCGAATCTCATTATAATATCCGGCGAATTCTTGGTAAGCGCCTCATATTGTTCACGGGCTGATGTAAGAGAAGATTCAACACTTTTAACATTATCAATATCCCTAACAATGGCCATCAGGAATGGCTGACCTGCCACAACAATGGGTTTAATTGTTACATAAACCCAAAATGTAATACCACTTTTCTTTTTAGCCCTCCACTCCATTGAAACCTCACCCTTCTGAATGGCCTCAATGGCATATTTCTTCCCCAATTCAGTAGTGAAACCCATCTCGGAATCACTAATATCACCAATCCGTAATTTTAATAATTCATCTTTGGTATATCCATACATTTCAACTGCTTTTGGATTTACATCGATAAGACCAAAAGTTTTTGAATTATGAATAAATATTGCATCGTTTGCAGCATCATAAACTGATTTATAAATGGAGTCATGGTGAGATCCATTCTCAGAAATAATTTTATCCACGCTCCTGTCGTGAGATAAAAACAATTCTTTAAGTATATGGGGCAATTTATATAGCTCCTTTATATCAAGGACTTCTAAAACACCCGATTTAAAGCAAAGCTCCGCTTCTGTTTCATCTAAATTTTCACTAACTACAAAAATTGGAACTTCATTTTGAGCTTCATCCAGAAATGCTATTATGGCATTACAATTAAAAGCTTTATGTCCATAGTTGAAGACGATAACATTTGGAGAAAACTCAACCAAGCCCTTTTTCATTTCATCAAACTCATTAACAATCTGATACTTATAAGCATGGAGCTTATTCTTCAAACTGTCAAGAATTTGCTCGCTAATCCTGCTATTTCCACAAATTAATATCCTAACTTCTGTGTGGGTCATGATACGTATAAATCTGAATAAATTAGACTTGAAAAATAGTTAATTATGTTCAATAAATAATGAATTAGTTTTTAAAATTAAATCTATTTTAAGAATCTCCCGTTTGAAAAATCATAGCTAACTGGTGAAGTAGTAAAGAAACAGGGGTATGGGCTTACGGAGTATGGTAGTAAGCAGACAACATGGGTTTAACAATTAAACAGCATCAGAAAGGTACTTGAAGGCTGAACTCTCAATTGGTTTTATACCTTAAGCCCTGTAAAACAAAAGGTTTAGGAATAAAATATCAGAAGTTGAGAGTTATTCCTGACATAACATGAATTCCTGCCTGGGGATAAAACCCATCCATTTGCAAATATTCTCCTGCATAATATCTGTAAACCCAAGCGTTCGATTCATACTTATGATTGAATAAATTTACGATCATAAATTTAAAATCAATACCCGCGAAAGTTTTGGTTTCAATCTGATATCTGATGATAAGATCGTTTACAAACCAGGAATCCAAAGCTCTTTGATTGGAAGAACTATTATCGGTAAATTGCTTGCTTACGAATTTTGACTGAAGGTTAAATTGGAGGTTATCTGTAGCATTAAGGCTGAAAAAACTTCCTGCCGTGAGAAAGGGAGAAAAGGCAATATCGGTATTTTCAAGCTCGCTTTCATATTGGTAAACTTCATTAACCGGATCATTCCAATAGTCCCAGTTATCCACAAAGGAAGTCATATTAATAATTTTATTCCGGCTTAAAGTGAAATTACCCTGCCATCTGTAATATTTGCTAAAATTTAATGCTGCTGATAATTCAATTCCAGCCCTGTAGCTGTCCTTAACATTCGTCATAATCGCAGCACCGACATCATTAATTTCTCCGGTTAAAACCAGCTGATTGGTATAATCCATATAAAACAAATTTATCTCCGTTCTGAAATAATCTCCCATCCACTGATGTCCGACTTCATAATCGTACAACGTTTCAAATTGAGGCATAGTCTGAGCTGGATCTGCATCAACAAAATTACTTCGGTTAGGTTCCCTGTTGGCAATAGAAAAAGAAGCGAAAATCCTGTTTTCTGCATTAGGTCGGTAATTCACTCCCATTTTGGGATTCAGAAATAAAAAATGATGGGTTTGACTAATATCACGCAAATCGTCATCAATCCCGTTAATTTCATAATCGATTTTTCGCATTTGCATATCCCCGTAAAGATTAACTGAGGGATTAAGATTGTAGTTCAACTTTGCGTATAAATTGAATTCCGGCTTTGATCCGGTATTATTATACCAGCGATGACCTTTCTCAGAATATCCGGCTGCACTTGCCCAAATTACTTCACCAAAATGAACCCCCGAATAATTATTCACGCTTCCACCTACACTTGCATTGTAGTTTTCCTGAAGGTAATTAAAAGAAAATATCATGCCGTAAAAATCATTATCCAGCCATTTTTGCCTGATTAAATCGGTGTTTTCTATTAACTCACCACCCATCAAGAAATTATCTATATTATAATTTAACAATGCTGCATCTTCCTTGTATTCTTCATAGTATCCGGCACCTTTTGTATAGTGCAATGCTGTGTTAAAACTAAGTGTGGAGGAAAGAGTCCTTGAAGCAGATAAGTGATAATGTTGCTGCTTGTAATGATCTATTTGATTAACATAATATTTCTTCTGTCCGGCAGAATCGGTATATTCTCCCATAGGATTGTAGGTAGGATTTGTCTCCAACAATTCGGAAGGAACTCCTCCCCATGCCTGATATACCTCTTCTGTACCACTAAAATTTTTAAATTTTATCAATGTCTTCTCATCATGGTAGGTAGCCGAAAAATAATAGGAATTCAGATCGCTTCTTGCCCTGTCGATAAATCCATCAGAATGAATATCAGAAAGCCGGAGGTTGAAACTAAAATGCTCATCTATCAATCCTGTGCCTATCGACACAGCTGTTTTATAAGTATTGAAGGAACCGTAACCCGCATCCACCCGGGTATAAGCTTCTTTTTCCAGACCCATAGTCTGAAAATTCACACTTGCCCCAAAAGCAGCAGCACCATTGGTCGATGTCCCCACCCCTCTTTGAATTTGAATGTCTTCAATGGATGTGGCCAGATCCGGCATATTAACCCACCAAACACCATGCGACTCAGAATCGTTGAGAGGAATACCATCTACAGTTATATTTATTCGATTAGCATCGGTACCCCGAATCCGGAATCCGGAATATCCTATTCCATGACCCGCATCAGAAGTTGATACTATCGAAGGACTCAGCGACAAGAGTGTTGGAATATCATGACCTAAATTTTTAACCTCAATATCCTCCTTTTTCATTATGCTCATAGCTACCGGATCATTCTCTCCTGCCCTGATTGATTTTACAACCACCTCATCCATAAGGAAATTTGACTTGTGTATTTGAATCTGAATATCCATATTCCCTTCAATAGTAATTTCCTTACGGAAGGTTTCGTATCCAACGAAAGAAACATTGAGCTGAACGTTTCCGGCCTTAAGATTCCGGAACTCAAATTTGCCGGACTTTCCGGTAATTTTACCCATATTAGAATCGCTAAAATAAACACTGGCTCCCACTAGCGGATTAGATTTTTCATCAAGCACAATACCAGACAAACTGAATTGCGCATAACTCTGACTTGCACTAATTAATAGTACAGACATTAAAAATGCTCTTAACATAATTGATTTTAATAAAAGATATTTCACTTGATTTCTCCAAATTTCCCTTCGTCGGCATTATCCGAATCAGGTTCTAAGGGTATGATCTCAGCCCGTTTTATTAAGGCACCCCCTTAGAGATTTTATGATATTGAGTGCAAATATAATGTTTTTTTAAACATAGAACTAATTTGTTGACCAATTCAATTAATCAAAATTGTGTATATTTTATGTCAGTCCTTCAGGCTGAAGATAGCTCATATTGCCATAACCCTGAATGAGATACTCGCGTGTTCGAAACCGGCTGGTTCTGCTTCTTTCAATACTCCAAACACGGGTTTCGTCTAATTTTGCCGATGTCTTTCAGGCCACGCTTTCGCATTGATTCATCGGAATAAAGCCGCAAATTAATCGTCAGAATTACTATAAATCGACGTCAGCAACACTAGGCTTGACAGCGGTGGCCTTATGGAAAAAGATTAGCGTAGCGGGGCGAAGCATTTGGGACAGAAAAATAAATGCCCGCCCCGGCATGAGGGGCATAAATTAAAAAAAGAGGCTGTCTCACCTTTGAGACAGCCCTTCTTAATATATCATTTATAGATATTTACGCTACTTTCAACACATCATTAATAGCCTTAACAAAGGTCTCTTTAGGAAGAGCTCCCATGGCCATTTGAGGTTGTTCATCTTTAGGTACAAATAAAAGAGATGGGATACTTTGTATTCCAAAAACTCCTGCCAGCTCCCTTTCACTCTCTGTATTCACCTTATAGATTACTATCTTACCATCATACTCCTTTTGTAATTCTTCAAGTACAGGAGCTACCATTTTACATGGCTGACACCAATCGGCATAAAAATCAATCATACAAGGTATATCTCCCTCATATTTCCACTCTTTGTTATCAGCATAGTTAAATACTTTTTGCTTAAATGTTTCCGCTGTTAAATGTTCAATCATTATTTTATTGTTAAATTTATAATATTTCAAATATCAAGTTACGACAATAATTTGCAATTACCATACCATTCGCTTTTTGTGCTTGTTTTACCCGATTCTTTCTAAATAATTGTAATTTTGTCATTAATTAATTACTTTTTGTCATATATACATATGAAGAGATGTCTAGATGTCCCGGTTTTTAAGCTGTTCTCTGAGTTTGCAGAAGCAGAAGGGATTAGAATTTATGTTATTGGAGGCTTTGTGCGCGATTGCCTTTTAGGTAATCCGGGGAAGGATATCGACATTGTTGTGGAAGGAAGCGGAATTGATTTTGCGAGGAAACTGGGGGCGAAACTGGGACATATTAAAGTGAACTACTTTAAGAATTTTGGAACTGCCATGTTTAAATATGAGGGGATAGAGTTTGAATTTGTAGGTGCCAGAAAAGAATCCTACAGCAGGAATTCCAGAAAACCTGTTGTGGAAAACGGGAGTTTAAAAGATGATCAGGATCGTAGGGATTTTACCATTAACGCCATGGCCTTTTCGCTCAACAAAAGTGATTTTGGAGAATTAATAGATCCTTTTAACGGACTTAAAGCTCTGGACGACAGGATTATAAGAACACCACTCGATCCCGACAAAACCTTTTCTGACGATCCTCTTCGTATGTTACGCGCCATAAGATTTGCCACACGTCTCGATTTTGACATTGATGAGGATTGTTATAAATCGATATACAAAAACCGGGAAAGACTGAAAATTATATCAAGTGAACGGATATCAGACGAACTGAATAAAATAATACTCACCAAAAAACCTTCCCGTGGATTCAAAATGCTGGAGAGTACAGGTTTATTACAAATTTTCTTTCCTGAATTCCAAAATCTGAAAGGTGTTGACTCCGTTGATGGGAAAAAACATAAAGACAACTTCTACCACACTCTTGAAGTTCTTGACAACCTGTCAGTAAAAACAGATGATCTCTGGTTGAGATGGGCGGCTATTCTTCACGATATCGGAAAACCTGCCACCAAAAAATTTGATCCGCAAATAGGCTGGACATTTCATGGACACGATTTCGTGGGTTCAAAAATGGTCTATAGAATATTTAAAGGACTGAAGCTGCCTTTAAATGAAAAAATGAAATTTGTTCAGAAGATGGTTTTGCTTCATCTGAGACCTATTGCACTTGTCGAGGATTTTGTAAGCGATTCTGCCATTCGCAGAATGATGTTCGAAGCCGGGGATGATATTGATAATCTGATGCTGTTGTGTGAAGCTGATATTACATCTAAAAATGATCTGAAGGTTGAGAAATACCTTAATAATTTTCGTCACGTAAGAGAAAAGATAAAGGAAATTGAAGAAAAAGACTCTATTCGGAATTTCCAGCCTCCGGTAAGAGGAGAAGAGATTATCAAAGAATTTAATATTCCACCCGGACCCATTGTTGGAGAAATAAAAGATGCCATTAAAGAAGCAATTCTTGAAGGAGAAATACCGAATGAAAGGGATGCTGCCTGGGAGTTGATGTTGAAGTTGGGAAAGGAGAAGGGGTTGTGATGGTGTGGTGATTCCTGAACCTGCCAAGGATGGTGTGATGAAAAAGGAGAGGTTTTAACCGCAAGGGTTCCAAGGGGGTTTCGCTAGGAGCGCAAGGAGGAGAGTCTGGTGATAATCTGGTGATGTGGTAAAAATTAGCGTCTTCAATAACAAAATTTTGCGTCCTTTGCGTATTTCCTTTGCGTCCCGATAGCAATCCATAGCCGTCAGGCTTAAATTCGTATCTATTTGATTATCAATGAGTATACGTTTTTAACCCCACTTTCTTGGAAAATAGGGCATTGATGATTAATTTTACTCATAATAACAAAGAACTTAAGTTGTTTATAATTAAGGGGTTGTGCTTTACGGGTGCAACCCCTTGTTTCTTTCTTAAATATAGCATAATTATCTGAATTACTGGTGAATAGCTGCATTATTTCTGTTAAACCTACACGATTTTTTCGCTTATCTTGCCAGTGATTGCTTTTAAATTTTTTCTCTATACAATTAATAATATTGTTAACCGATTCTGGAGCCAAAATCATTTCTCTTGTCAAGCAACTGTGTTTTCTCATTGTTTTTATGCATTTTACCATACTTAATAATTTATTTTTTACACGATAAAACTTACAGCGAATATTGTTTATTATTTCGTTGTTAATTATTATCAATAATAACTTGGCATAAAGAATTGTTGAAAATCGCTCATATTTCATTTTTTGCAGCTTGTCAATTCCCATATGTGATTTCCAGCATTTAAATACCAACTCTATCTGCCACCGGATTTTATATAGTATACTTATTTTTTCATTCGGCATAATATCAGCAGCAATATTGGAAATAAACAAATTGAACCTCATACGGTCTTTAATTTCTTTAGTTGTTTTATGGCCATTGGCTTTGTTATAATTGTCAAGTTTTTTTACCCGCCTATTATATATTTCTTCAGGCATTAGATTTACGATCAAACGTACTGGTAGTTGCTTGGTTTTACCCAGATAAACTTCAATTTCAAGCTCGTTGCTTTTAGTTGCTATCATTCTATTGTATAGTTCCGAAAAACTTATTTTGGTTAGTTCGCCAGCATCATTTTCTTTATAAACATCAGCTTTTGCATTCAACCGACTAATAAAAAATGCGCCTTTCAAATGTATATTCTTCAGTGTCGTTGTCCTATAATAGCCTAAATCACGTATTAGAAGATCATTTGCCATTATGCTTTCAACGGTTTCTTCAGCATATTTACTATCAGATTTAGTTGCTCCAAATAATTGAAGGTTAATTATTTCTCCTTGCTTAATATCAAATTCATATTGGATACTTACACCTGCTGAATTAATGCCCCTGCCATTAAAACCTTTAAAAATATCCTTAAGGTCTTTGGGAATATTAAATTTTGTCGAATCAATAAGCCGTACCCGGTTAAATCCTTTCAGGAAGCCAGGCTCTATTTCTGCTAATAGCTGATTTTTGACCACTTCTGAAAGCAACAATAAAATAAAATCCAAAGCTCCTTGATGGAAACGCCCGTCAAGCGATTGCTTTTTGATTTCAATACCATGCAAGTCGGAAATCTCACTACAAGCCTGCTCTAAACTAATTTTTTCGATAGAGCTGGCACAATATAGAACTATGTCAATGAACACTTCGGGTGTAAGCTTCTCTGTAGCTCTTTTGCAATACCCGCATTCTTTGGCTATCCGCAATAAAGACGTCTTGCCGAATATACTCTCATACTTATTTTGGAGTTCGTTTATAAAGTTCAAATACTCCCATACTAATACGCAAAAAGAATGATCTTGACCTCTCTCTTGAAAAACCTTTAATTACCAGCCACTTACCTCTTAGCCTGACGGCTATGGATAGC
>JAIOZM010000127.1 GCA_021740585.1 Bacteroidales bacterium | reverse complement strand
GTAGCTTCAACAATAGTTTCCCCTTTAATAGCTGAAGCGAAAAAATTAAATGGGTCAATAAAGGGAGTTTTAGACAGAGGGACTTTTATCGTGCATTCTTCAGAATTTTTATCTAAACGATACCGGATTGTTTCAGAATCATCAATAAAAATATAGCCTGTGCTTCCATAAACATGCATGTCTTTTCTGTTAAACGGCCAATTCCACGATGCATGTATAATGCCTTCCATATCCGGATAGGAAAGAATAATTGTCGCATCATCATCTACTTTGGGATATACATTGGGTTTATACTGTTTTAATTCTGCATACACACTTTGTGGTTTTTCCCCTTTTCGTATCCAGCTAATCAGGTCCGCCCCATAACAGCCAAAATCAATTATGGCGCCTCCACCGTTCAGCACAGGATCGGTAAGCCAATCAAGAAATTCCTTATTTACATTGATTTCTTTTGGTCCTGTGTGCCCATCATAAACAATTATTTTCCTGAGATTTCCCAGCTCACCATTGTCAATCATATCAATTCCCTCATAGTGGGATGGATACCAGGTTGTTTCATAATTTGTCAGCAATAAGATGCCATGCTCACCAGCTAATTTTGACATCTTCTTTGCATGTTTAACGGAAACCGCAAGAGGTTTTTCAACCATCACATGAATGCCTAAAGGAGCGCATGCTTCAACTACATTTAGGTGTTCATAGATTGATGAAAAGGTTATAACGCCTTCAGGTTTGCAGTTCTCAAGCATTTCATCCAGTGATTCATAAATCAGGTTTTTGTCAAGTCCGAAACGCTCAACATACCGTTGAGAAAGGGCTGTGTCACTTTCTGCAATTCCCACAATTTGAATATCCTCGCGGTCAAGATTTCTTAAGAGAGGGACAACATGTGAGTGCGACAATCCTGCAACACCAATTTTTACAGCCTTTTGGGCTATTGTTGTATTAGCGATACAGAGCACAGTAATTAAGACAACTAACATTTTTTTCATAGTAATGTTGAATGTGGCATTAATAATCAATTCGTTTTATTGAGACAGAAAAGGGGGAAAAATACTTCCCATTCCGTGTTTGATAGTATGGCTCAACATAATAATTTCCCTTATTATATTCTTAGAGCTTGATGAACTTCTTAGTAAATGCTTTTCCGTTTGCATATATTTTTATAAAATACATTCCTTTACCCAGAAGTCTTGAGTCATCAGCAAGTTTTGGGTTGATTTCTTCCAAAGGACCATTGTAAGTTAATACCACTTTCCCGGATAAATCAATTAATTGCACTGATAAATCAGAGATATCTTTATTGCTGCAGTTGATCTGAACAATGTCTATGCTTGGATTTGGATAAAGTGAAAATGAATTTTCATCAGCATACCATAAATCCGCCGAAGTAGTTTTCGAAACATATAGAGTAAATCTTGTTTCAATACTTTCATCGTCGTCATCAGCACTGTTAAGCCTTATAGTAAATGCCCTCTGAGTATCGAAGTTAAAAATATCTTTTGTGACCAGCTTATTGTCCTCAATAATGAATTTCTCGTTATCATAATCCCCAATACCCGGAACCAGCGAATAATCGTGCAAATCGCCATCAGGATCCGGGGTATTCAGATAAGCTATTACAGTTCCGGCAGGAGAATTATCAGGGAAGGTATTGTTCGACAAGCTTATTTTTTCTGTTTGATTCGTATTGCAGTTCCCCATTCCAAGCCATTGACTATCCATCCATTGTAAACGTGCCAATAACCACGATTTCAAATTATATATTTCTTCTTCATAAGTTTCAGGATAGGGTTCTAATCCGGGCCACACATAATTTCCAAGTGTCGGAAACTTTGCAAAATTCCGATCTACGGCATCTCCCAGGGTAGCAATACAGTCGTTAATTATTGCCATTATATTTTCATCGCTATAAATACTTTCCCGGTGTTTTGCCCATCTGCAATAAACCTTATTACGAAAAGCACCATCTTCCATCAAGCGTTCATACCAGTATACCCGGCTCCCCTGAGGGTAGCACCATCCATAACTTTCTTTTGCGCCCCAGCTATCGCCATAATCCAGATTTCCATATCCCAGATTATAGTCCCAGGGTGGTCCGGCAACCAGCTGACCTCCATCCGCATCATTTTCTTTATAAAAATAGGTGCTGAATAAATAATTGTCTATCCCTTTTGAAATCTCATTAATGAACATCATATCGATAAATGACAGAACTCTTATGTGTCCACTGTAGCCCTTTCCGGGATCGTTAAAACCAGAACCCGACATAAGTGCATCAAAACTCTGCATCCAGTTTCGTATATAATTTGCCTGATCAGAAGTGAGTTCACTATAATCAGGGTCGAAATAGTTATACCACATTCGGCTATGATAGGGTTGGGGAATAGGAGACGTCCACCATTCTTCCAAGGGAAGGTCGTCATTTTTATCCCGCCTTAAAATATAACCACCGGAAATATCAATGGCTGAAACGTCCTCGCTTGTTAGCTTGTCAATATCAACCCTGTTCTCATCCCGCTTCAGTTTTTCTGTTAGTACATACACTCCTTCATATTCGCCATTAAGGATCACCTCAATATATCTTGTTCTTGGCGCCCACCTGCCTGCTCTTCTAAATAATTCATAGGTCAACACATTCTTGATCATAGTCTTATCACTATAAGGCCCATAAAGTACAAAATCATTTTCCTTGGGTAATCCGAGTATTGAAACATTGTTATTTGAACTATCCGCTTTTTGAAGTTCAATGCTAAATGATTTTTTTGCAAATACAGCTGATGATTCACCGCGGGTTTCTATGCTAATTTTTCCTGAATACTCGTTCCAGGGATCATCTATCAGATTTAACACGTCTTCTCCATTGTAGATCAGGCCCATATCAGCAACTATCCTTGGTTCATTCGGTATTTCCTGTCCGTTTGTGTAAATATGCATTAATGGAAGGTTAAATTCTGTGAACTTAACAGGGGGGGCGAACCAGTCGGGAAGCGGACCATATAAAGTATCTGATCTTGTAATTCCTGCATGTAAAAATACATTTGCTGACAAGTCGCTTGACGAAGCTTGCTCGTTATGCACTTCAACAGCAAATACATTCTGACCTGTCACCAAAATCGCAGCAAGAGGCTTAATTATTTTAAATCTTTCAGGGTTAACTCCATCTTTCATCAATGCCTCATGGAGATTATTAAGTTCCATATTCCATGTAATTGGATCCTCAACATTTTCTCGAGCCACCTCAGTTCCATTTATATAAGCTACAAATCCATCGTCAAAGTCCATATCAAGCAACAATTGAGAGATATCAGATTGATTATGAACAGTAAATTCAAATCGCATATATACTGATACTGTGTTATCAGGCAGCTCAGTATTATCATCACCATCACCATAGCCACAACCTGATGGACCAGTATACCATCCACTATCATCAAACGCCAACCCATTCCAACCATTCCCGATCTCGCTATCAGGGACTATATATCTGCAACTATCTCCAACCTGTATTATTGTTTCCCAATGATCTATAGTTTGAGAAAAAGAAATGCTGTGAACAGCAAAAAAAATAAGCAGAAGCAGTAGGCGGGTCACGCTATTTATCATCAATGAGAATTTGTTTAAATGCCAGGCTGAATATATACCCTAAGGCATAAATAATGATTAACAGAGCATTAATAGTCATCAAAAGTGTCCGATAAAATTTATAAAAGCTGAAAAGATTGCCGCGCTGCGCTCGCAATGACACAATGTACGTGGTTTATAGTCGGTGAAGGGGTCGGGTTCCGGCGGAGCCGGAGCCCGACCCCTTCACCGACTATAATCAATTGACCATCAACGTCATTGCCAGCAGCGAAGCAATCTCATATTTATACCGAACATTACTGATAATCAATATTAACTCCTTGTCAAGAAACAAATTCATCAATTGAGATATTGGTTTTCCCTCTTAATTATAAATTATGCTATTCTATTATTAATTTTTTAGTACTTATGGATTGACCTGACTCAACTATTACGAGGTAAATTGATTTTTTATTGAAGCCACTTGCATCAATTTCCAGATGATCAGCACAGTTTATCTTATTCCTGTAGATTATCTGCCCCAGCATATTTAATATCTTCACATCAACAATCCCATTCTTATCATAGCCAATTAAGTCAACATACAAAAAATCTCCGGAAAGTGGATTGGGATAAATATTGACTAACTGTTTGTCATAAGCTGATGGATTAATACCTGTAATTAATTTATATTTTGCGGTAATTTCTGTTTCTCCGGCTGACATGGTCAATACGGTATTTGCTGCTGATAAATTGGAAATTGAAGCAGTGCCTGAATTGATCTCCCAACCATCAAATATGTAACCTTCCGGCGCTGCATCTGCTGATATATAAACTATTGTATTTGAATAGAAAGCACCGGTACCGCTGCCATTATTCACAGTCAGTATGTACTTTTCCCCTGCATCGGGATCAATGATCTCAATGGCATCAATCCTTGAAGTTATGCTCCCGGATTTTGAATTATAATAGCGAAACCAATTGATCGCAAATATATTGGGATTACCATTTTTACCGGCATTACTTACCTTCAGGTTGACTAAATTCCATCCGTTATTCAACCCGCTTAATTTCCAGTTGTACTCATCTACATCATTCTTTCCTCCACTGCCGAGTTCAACCTGAGTATTTGTTCCCATTTTAGTAACATCTGATATATAATACCAGAATTGTAATACCGCATTCGAAGCAGATACACCAGCATTATATGATGAGGAAAATGATTTTTTAAATTCATCCGTACCGATACCATTAAATTCAATGCAATTCAGGCCTTCTTTTTTATCTGTACTGTTTAAAGCGATAGTAGAAGAAGACTTCCAGTCGGTAATTGCATCACAATCATCAAGGTACATCCCCATAAGTTTATAATTTGCCCTCACCCTTACATCACTCGATAAAATCGTCAATGTTGTGGTTGCTGAACGGCTGTCAGCAATTTCAGCGATTCCTGAGTCGACAGTCCATTCTTCAAAAATGTAGCCATCCCGGGCTAAATCTGCTGAAATATCAACTTTTTCATTTTCAGCATAGTAACCATCGCCGGTCCCATTGAGAACTATTAATTCATATTTTGGAACACTTGCATTAAAATCCAAAATTTGTATTTCATCAATTCTTGTTGTTACGGTACCTGTTTTATTGTTGTAAAGACGGAACCAGTTGATGGCATTCAAATCCGGGATGCCACTCGCAGCTGCATCGCTTATTTTCAGGGTGATCAAATTCCATCCTGTAGTTAAGTTTGTTAATGTCCATGAATATTCATTCACATCGTGTGTTCCGCTGCTTCCTATTTCTACCTGGTTTGATGAACCCATTTTTGAGGCATCGGATGTATAATACCAGAACTGCAAAACTGCATCATTGGCTTTGATTCCGGAATTATAAGGACTAGAAAATACCTTTCTAAATTCGTCGGTATTTGAACCATAGAATTCCAGACAATTACTACCTTGCTTTTTTTCTGTACTATTCAGGCTTATATTGCCTGAAGAGGTCCATGAGGTCAGCGCATCACAATCGTCGAGAAAAAATGACGGACTACCAACATTGATCAATCTGTTCTTAGTTTTCTCACCAAAAAAAGCCTCGCCTTCCTGTATCATTTTCCATTGGAAACGATAGATATTTTTTTCAGCCGGAGCAGTAATATCAAATGTGAATATTTTGCTTTCACCCGGGGCAATTAGGTCGCTATCTTCCAATCCCACGCGATTTAATCCCCAGGTCATATTATCCTCGGGATCAACACTTCCTAATTTATAGCCTTGAGCCTTTGTCCAGCTTGTGGTTCCTTTATTTTTCATAGTGATGCTAACCGTTTCTGTCGTTCCGGGATCCATTATGGTAGTTAAATCCTGGGAAATGAAGTATGCAGTATTGGGATAGGAACTGATTGGAATTTCTGAGGTTAATGCAATATCCCCACGTAACATTTTAGTAGCTTCACCGGTTAAGCGTAAGTACCAGTCGCTCGGTAAGTCAAGACCATCAGCATCAAGGGTAAGAAATGTGCCTGTTGTTGGTGTCTGACCGGCATTTTCAGTAGTTTTAAATATAGCTGTTCCTTCGTCTACTTCATCGAACATAGCTACATATACCATTTCACAACCGGCATCAACGGCATTATACATTTGGTGCCATAAGAATTCGCCTTTGTTTCGTGGTATGGAATTCAATGTATTCCCTTCTCCTTTAAGATTCATCCAAGAAAATCCGGGAAAAACAACAGGCATATATTGCATATCCCTGCCGGCTGTCTCATCCAAATCGGCTTGAAAATAGGTATCTCTGTAGGTGTCAGCACTAGTATTATCCCTGTATCTGCCAACGGCCCATGGACTAATAATATCGAAGGCATCATACACTTGTTGCCAGTCATTTGAATCTCCTCGCCAGCCGTTGCCAACTCCTGCCTTTAAGGTAACCCGATATTTTTCAGGCGCAGTAACAGTAAACCATGTCATTAGCTCTTGCCAATGCGCTGCAGTAAGTATACCTCTGCTGCCTCCGACATTGACACCCCAGAGCGAAAGTACCGGCTTTCCATTGTGATGCAAATAATTTGGACTTTCGAGAATTTTCAGGTCATCAACCAAATGCTTCCAGTCATTTATAACATCCTGGACAAAGCTTTCAGGCTTGCCTCCTGACATATCATACATATTTGCAAATACGCGACCGTGCTCTTCAGCGCCTAAACGGACATTATGCAAAACCTGATCTCTTTGATCTCTGCGGGATAATGCAGAACTGATAAAACGTTGCACAAAAACACCATCTATTCCGTAGTCTTTCATCCATTTTACATGACGATTGACTGTTTTGGTATTGTATGAACTGAACAGACCTGCATTGCTTCCATCCTCATAAACAAAACTGGTAGGGTATAGCTCATCAGCATCATACTCCCTAAGGTCAGGCCACATATCAAAAGTGATATTATCCGGATTTGGAGTTTGTCCAGACCTCGACCAGTGGATCCATCCATAGTCGTTGCCATCGCCAGGTGCATTAAACCAGCCCTGGTAACCAGCCATAATTTTGTTGTTCAAGGTAGTGGCATCTACCACATCTTGAGCCTGAACCATATTATTAAGCCCAATTAATACAAATAATACTACACATGTAATTCTGCTCTTTCTCATATATTTTGTCTTAATAGTAGGGATTATAAATTTACATATTTCAGCCGATACATCTTATCCCCAATTTCCATATTAATGATTACGATAGCTTGCTCAAATTCCAATGGCAGACTTGAACAGTTCTTTTCAAGTAAGATTACTTGTCCGGATAAAGAGTAAATAGTTACCTTATTAGCCAGATTGTTTATCTGTAAAGTTCTGTTGCTAATTGTATAAGGTAGATCTCCAATGATATCATGCTGGGTGTTAAGAAGGGTAGTATCCGGCTTCGAAAGATCCTCAACTTTGGAATACACATGCAGAACGTCCTGATACATCCCAAAGCCTGTATGGGTTTGCCATTCTCCTGCCGATTCGATTGCTGTTCCCTCTCCCCATTCATTATAGCTTGTAACCAGCTGCTAATCAGCTTTCGAGGCTACCATATCTTTAACTACGGACGTCCATAGGGTTCGGTCTGCCCGTTCAAGAAATGCCTCCTTAGCAGGATCTGCATGTTTAAAGCCCGGCGAAATATTGACGGAAACAAGTTTTCCGGAACTATCAGTCATTTTATGAACCCTGGTAGAGGGTCCATATTGATGCCATGAACTTGGTTGGTATGGCATATCTCTATATCCACCAAATACCTTAAGAACATAGTACCATTTCCCATCAACTGCATCTGCCCACTTCTTCATAAATTCTTCTGTATTATCTACTGATCCGCTGGTATAAACGAAAATGACAGGTTTTCCGTTTATATGGGCGTAACATTTGTTTTGCTTCACGTATCTTTCCATCAGGTAATTCAAATCTGCCTTGATGGTATCCATGGGTTCGTCATAAAATGCTTCCAGTTCATAATAAATAGCCCATTTTAGGTCAACTTCTCCGGTTTCTGTTCTTCTGTCGGTCTCATCCATACAACTTTTTATTGCTACATCCCGTGGCGCCCGGTTTGCATTGTCGAGTCCCCACCATGAGGCAATGGCCACATCAATTTGGGCATATTCCAATTCTGTAATATGATGATTAATAGCGGAGAGATCAGTGCTTGTATAATATCCAATAGTGGGATGGTATTGAACATGATAACCATTAGGAGACCAGGTATTTGGATACCATGCATAGTAAAATATTCCTCTTAATGGATATTCTGAGTCCTCATGAATAATGGAATCGGTTTGTTCGTCCAATGCATAACTGTTAGCTTTAAGCATACCTGCAGAAATACTGCTGATAAGTAGCACCAATATGCAAGTCTTTCTCACTAAAGCAATATTCATATTTGATTTCTTCTTCATTTTTACATTTATTAGATTGAGGCTATTTTTCTCTGTGCCCCTCTGTGTATACTCTGTGAACGGCGAAGCCCTCAACGAAGTTAAACTCTGTGTAACAAATATTTAAAGAATTGCACAGAGTACCACAGAGACTTTTGGACACCCTCAATCTTTTTAGTTTTGATGAGGTTTACCGGACAACAATGTTATTCTCTATTTAGAAAAGACTTCCTTATCACTAAAACTGTTGCAGGAGGAAGTCTCATTCCGACTATTTTCCAAAATCATAATTCGGAGTACCAGCCATCACAAATTTTAACTCCCCACCATTTAATATATCCTGGTGGTTTATAGTTGTTTTATTATAGTCCACTCCATTCAGTTCAACACGCTGGATATAGATATTCTCTTCACTATTATTTTCAGTAATCACTGTAAAGCTTTTTCCTTCAGGTAGGTTGATGGTGGCTTTGTCAAATAGAGGACTTCCAAATACGTATTCCGTTGAAGCAGGAAATAGAGGATAAAAACCCAGTGAGGAAAAAATATACCACGCAGACATCTGTCCGGCATCTTCATTTCCAATTAATCCATCAGGATCATCATGGTAAAAATCCTTCATTATATAACGTACCTTTTCTGCCGTTTTCCATTGCTGATCAACATATGGGTAGAGGTAGGCAATATGATGACTTGGCTCGTTACCATGAGCATATTGTCCGATAAGTCCGGTGATGTCGCTGATTATCTCATCCTCAGATTCATTTTCTATGGTGAAGAATGAGTCCAGTCGGGTAATAAAGCGATTCTCTCCCCCCATAGTTTTTATTAAGCCATCAACATCCTGTGGAGCCATCCATAGATACTGCCAGGCATTGCCTTCGGAATAGTCTTTCGCAACGGCTCTGCTGGATGACAGTGGTATGAATAACTGATTCCATGTTCCATCACTATTGATTCCTCTGAAGAATTCGACGGATTCATCCCAATATTGCTGATAGTTTTTTGCACGCTTGCTGAAATATTCATAATCTTCATCTTTGCCCATAGCCTTTGCCATCAGGGCAGCGCTTCCATCTCCAATGCAAAGTTCCATTGCATGGGCTACAGGTTTGTCTTCATAGGTATCAGAAGGAATTGGTTTCATCTCCCTCAGGTAATTCATTCCCTCAATATCCAGCATAGTTGTGGCTTTAATTGCTTCCAGTGCTCGCTCAGCGTCAAATCCGCGATAGCCTTTCAGGTATGCCTCTGCTATCACCTGGATACTGCTAATACCTACCATGGTATGGGTTTCGTATCCATCCAAATGCCAGATGGGCAAGTAGCCCTGCTCATCGAATATTGCCAGCATGGAGTTTATGAAATCATTTACTCTTTCAGTTTGAGTAATGGTGAAGAGGGGATGGGCAGCCCTGTATGTGTCCCAAAGCGACAAAACGGTGTAATTTGTAAAATCAGCATTTGTATAAAGCTTGTTATCTGCTCCCATATAATCTCCATTAAAATCATTATAAAGAGATGGGTGTATATAAGAATGAAATATGGCTGTGTAGAATATCCTTTTGTTGGCTTCATTTTCAGTTTCAACAGTGATTTTTGAAAGCTCCTTATTCCATTTCTCCTGAGCTGAGGCAACCACCTTATCGAAGTCCCAATCCGGAATTTCAGCTTCAATATTAGCGATTGCATTTTCTGAACTGATAGGGGAGATGCCCACCTTGAGCGCAACCATCTCTGGTGTGGTTT
>JAIOZM010000021.1 GCA_021740585.1 Bacteroidales bacterium | reverse complement strand
AGGAAGTTTAGGGTTTTTGACTTGTAGGTTAACCCTAAATGGGATCATGGAATAATCCCTCCTTAAATTCTTTAAAATATAATGTGCAATCCGTAAACCAAACTTCCGCAGGAAGTTTAGGGTTTTTGACTTGTAGGTTCACCCTTAATGGGATCATGGAATAATGCCTCCTGGTTTTCGCTTCATTCAAACCTCCGGGGTAAAGATTCTGCGGACTTTGGGGATGGGTGTTTTTTTTCCAACCCCGCAGGTTTTAGAATTACATTATAATTGGATAAGTTTTTCACTTTCGCTCCCTTCAATCCTAAACCATTCCAATCCACCGTTTAAATAGCACATCGTAAACGGCATAATAGTGTTTTCCGTCTGAATCGTAATGCTTGTAGAGGATTTCTTTTGACAGAAGCGAATGTAATGATCGTAGTACGGTTGATGGACTCCCCAGAGTGTGACTGTTTACGAATTCTGAAGATGTTGGTTCATAGACTTTATTATCCAAAGCACATGCTTTTAGGAGCTTCCATTGCTGTGGGGAAAGTAAGTCCCTGTATCCAAAAAAGACATATTCCTGTTCTTTTAACAGCTTGTAAGCTTCGTTTTTCCATTCTTCTTCGCTAATTTTCTTTCCTGAAACCAAAAATAACCGGTTCAAAAGCAACTGTACGTAATAGGTGTGGGTATCTGTCCACTTAAGGATTCCATTTACAATTTCTTCTGTGATAGTTTTCCCTCTTTCAGAAAATTTTTGGATGATAAAATCTGTATAGATCGCATCATCGATCTTATGAAGATTTACAATTTGAGAGCTTCGGTAAAATGGCTTTGACGGACTCGAAAACATCTCATTCACCAGATGTTGCTCACTCCCTGAATAAATAAACACCACATTGTTAAGCTCCTGCATAAGGGAACGAAACCATGCATCAATATTTTTTTCAGGGAAATTTAAAATTTGCTGAAATTCATCTATGGCCAGTAAGACAGGAACCGACTGCTCTTCAAGAAATCTGAATAAGCCGGCGAGCTGATTCTTACTTCCCTCCTGCCCCATTGAAAACGATAAACTGGGTGTTCCACTGTAATTATCATAGCTGATAACCGGACGTAAGGAACGGAGGTAATTCCAAATCTTTTTTCCGGTAGTGCTTTTCTCCTCTACTGAATTAGCTATTGATGTAGCCAGAAAATTCATCATGTGATCCAGATTTTCAGCCGGAAGAATATCAATATAAATACACAAAAACTCAGCTTTAAGTAAATGATTTACATGTTTAATCAAGGCCGTCTTCCCTAATCTGCGTAAGGAAATCAAAGTGGTTGAATTCCCCCCTCTTGCATTTTGCATCAGTAATTCAGATTCATTCTCCCTGTCACAAAAGTATTCAGGTCCATAATATCCCGAAGTGGGAAAAGGACTGTATAATCTCTTTTTCATAGAAGTGCTTTCTAAATTGTAATTTATATTTTGCAATTTACAAATTGTAAATTGCTTTTACAATTTAATTCGGTAAATTTTTTAACAGAATGCTAAGGGATGTTATAGTGCGATTGTATTTTTCTATTTATCAGTAAGTTAATTGTAGGTAGTACTGAATAAAACTTACCTGCTATATGATACTGAAAACTTTCAATCAAAAAAATATTCAGTAGTTTCCGGGAAAAATACAAGATTTTTTCGCCAGAAAATGACGAGTTTTGCATGCGTTTTGACTAAAGAAAGGCTTTTTCGGCTATTTCAGGCTTGAATTTTCATCATTCGGGTTGATCAGCCAACCCCCTTACCTGTCTTTTTTTCTCAGCAAAATATAATTCCTGAATTCACCTAATCTGATACCAAACAGGAGGTTCTTCTCAATCCACGATACGATAACATACTTCAGCTTATCGTGTTTATTAACGACAGGATTAAGGCTTCTCCTGGGACCTGAAAACCGGAGTTGGTCGTGCCAGTCGAATTCGGAGATCCATTCTTTCATAACCTCTGGATGTGTGCCCTCAAATTTGCTTAATGCAGATAAATTCCCATAATCGAAAATTTTATCATACATCTTCATTTCCTCTTGTCTTTTTACCGATTCTTTTCCTCTGTGATTGATACTGAAGGCTTTGATCTTGCTTTGCATTACTCTGGGCGGACGAACCCATCCATAATGATAAACCCAGGCATCCACTTTAGCTACATGAAGCTTATAGGTTTCTTCCTGCCTGCGGTAATTAAGTCCGTCGAAATCGGGAATACGCCTGAATGATTGAGCTGATTCCCATGAGTGAATATCGGGATCATTTCTTACGATACGTATTTCATTCCTGTACCAGCAATGACTGTCCTGGTGATGCTCATAATCGCCCCAAAAATGTATATAATTAAATAAGAGTCCTTCAATGTTTTTGTCGTCCCTGAGTCCCTCACAGCGCCTCTTGATTTCAGGGAGGTATTTCTCATGAATAACTTCATCCGATTGCAAATAAAACAGCCACTCTCCTGAGCAATGCTCTTTTGCAATATCGGTTTGATGGGCATGCTCCATGCCACGGGGATACTTTTCAATATCCCACACCGTATCAATAATTTTTATTTTCTCGCTGCCTATCGACAAAATTTCCCTGCGTGTAATATCATCTTCGTCGCTATCTCCCAGAGCTACCACAAATTCGTCAACAATGGGTAAAATACTCATTACCGACTGCTTCATTGGATAATAGAGTTTCATGGCATTTTTGCCCATGGAAAACCCACTAATCAGATGTGTTTTTCTTTTTCCCATTAGTACATTTGCAGCTTATGCAATTTTTTGTAAGTACCGCCTTTAATTTTCACCAATTCATCGTGCCTTCCCATCTCAACGATCTTACCTTCATCGATCACTACAATTAAATCGGCGTATTTTACGGTAGATAAACGATGAGCAATAACTATAGATGTGCGGTTCTGCATAAGCTTAACAATGGCTTCCTGAACGAATAATTCAGATTCAGTATCGAGGGCCGATGTTGCCTCATCAAGAATAAGTATTGGCGGATTTTTTAAAACTGCTCTCGCAATACTCAAGCGCTGACGTTGGCCACCTGAAAGTTTCCCTCCTCCTTCTCCTATGTTGGTATGATACTGAAGGGGTGTTTCCATAATAAATTCGTGTGCATTTGCCACCTTGGCGGCTGCAATAACATCCTTAGCATCCACATTATCGAGACCAAAAGCAATGTTGTTAAAAAATGTATCGTTGAATAAAATGGATTGCTGACTAACGATGCCCATTAATTTTCTTAAATCTTTCAGCTTCAAATCCTTTACATTTATTCCATCAATAAGTACCTCACCTTCAAGAACATCTATGAATCGTGGAAGCAGATCTACAAGGGTGGATTTCCCCGAACCCGATCTTCCTACCACAGCTATAGTCTTTCCTTTGGGTATTTCCAGATTAATGTTTTTTAAGACAAGATCGTTTTTATACTTGAATGAAACGTTTTTATAGCTTACCGCTTTTTCAAAACTGCTTTTGGATAAAGCATCTTCTTTGTCCTTAATGGTAACCTCAGCGTCCAGAATTTCGTCGATTCTGTCAACCGAAGCCATCCCCTTTTGCAAGCTGAAATACCCAGTGGTAATAGCTTTGGCAGGTTGAATTATTTGAGAAAAAATAGCCAGATAAGCAATAAGTCCCGACGGAGTAACAGAGCCCGTCCCTTCCAAGGCCATCTTTCCGCCAAACCACAGAACAACCACAATTACCATAACTCCCAGAAATTCGCTAACCGGACTGGCGAGCTGTTGCCTGCGAAACAGTTTAACCAGAAGTCGGGTGTATAAACTGTTGGTTGACTCAAACCGTCGTGTCATTTTTATCTCTGCATTGAATGCCTTTATTATTCTTAATCCGGCAAGGGTCTCTTCGATATGGGAAATGATTACACCTAATTTTTGCTGACCTTTTAATGATGTCGATCGCAAGGATTTACCCACCCAGGCGATTATCATTCCTGAAATGGGTAAAAATATAAGAACAAACAAGGAAAGCTCCATAGAAATAAAAAACAGACCCGAAAGATATACTATTACGAGAATAGGGTCTTTAAGAAGCATCTCCAGCGAACGTATTATCGAAACCTCAATTTCCTGAGCATCTTGTCCTACCCGGCTAATGATATCGCCCTTTCGTTCTTCTGAAAAATATCCCAGAGGCAGATTTAATAATTTTGCATAGATCTGATTTCTGATATCCCTCACAACCCCACTTCTGGCCGGAATCATAAAAAACTTAGAAAAATAGAAGAAGAAGTTTTTTAAAAGGGTGGTTATCAAAACCAGTAATCCGACGAAAATCAAAGCATAAACTTTTCCTTTAAAAATAATGATTCCACTCATCTTAAAATTGAAGTACTGAATGATTGATTCCATACCAAATTTAAGATCGGTCTGTTCCGTAACCAATTCAGTCTGACCAAATAAAAGATTAAGAAAAGGTGCGATTAGCGCTAAGGTGGAAATAGAAAATATTGCGGTTAACACCATAAATAAAATACTGGAAATCATATTCCATTTAAAGGGTATTAAATATTTTGATATGCGGACAATTTTATTCATGAAGTGTTTAAGATTCAACCCAAACTAAACGAAAAAGTTTGAATATAACTAAATACCGGTATATGTTTTTGGGGAAATTTTCATTAATTCATTCTTAATTTCATCACTAACCTTTAGTTTGGTGATGAAATTTGCAATGGCTTTTTTATCTATCTTTTCGTTCGTTCGGGTTAGCTCCAATAAGGCTTCATAAGGCTTTGGGTAATTTTCCCTGCGTAAAATTGTCTGAATTCCCTCAGCAACAACCGCCCAATTATCGTCCAGATCTTCTTCAATCTTTTTTTCATTAACAATTAGCTTCCCAATTCCCTTTTTTAATGAAAGTATCGCAATTAAGCTGTGAGAAATTGGAACTCCAATATTTCGGAGTACGGTTGAATCTGTAAGATCCCGTTGCAATCTGGAAACGGGTAACTTTTCTGATAAATGCCTGAAAATTGCATTGGCAAGACCCAGGTTTCCTTCGGCATTCTCAAAATCGATTGGGTTTACCTTATGAGGCATTGCGGAAGAACCAATTTCACCTTTCTTTATCTCCTGCTTGAAGTAATCCATTGATATATAAGTCCATAAATCCCTTGCAAAGTCGATTAAAATTGTATTGATCCTGGACAAATTATCAAAAATTGCTGCGAGTCTGTCGTAATGCTCTATTTGTGTGGTTGGAAAGGATCTGTCTAATCCTAAAGTCTCATTTACAAAAGAATTTCCAAAAGCCGCCCAGTCGATTTCGGGATAAGCAAGCTGGTGAGCATTAAAATTACCCGTTGCCCCTCCAAATTTAGCCGGATAAGGCAAGTTTTTTAAATCATTAAATTGAATTTGAAGTCGCTTTACAAACACTTCTATTTCTTTTCCCAAACGGGTCGGCGACGCAGGCTGTCCGTGAGTGCGGGCTAACATAGCAATGTTTTTCCAATCATTCGCCAGGCCAGACAACTGATCCAATAAGGCTTGAACCGTCGGAAAAAAGACTTCCTTCATAGCCTCTTTTAAGGACAGTGGGGTGGCTGTATTATTGATATCCTGTGATGTCAAACCAAAATGCAGAAACTCCTTATGCTTCCCCAAACCAATGCTATCGAACATTTCCTTCAGAAAATATTCTACTGCCTTAACATCATGATTGGTGATTTTTTCAATATCCTTTATTCTTTGAGCATCTTCAGGACTAAAAGCTAAATAAATTTGTCTGGCATCCTCCATTGATTTTTCTTTCAACTTTGATAGACCTTTAAGTCCCAACTCCGAAATAGCAATAAAGTACTCCACTTCAACCCGTACCCTATATTTAATTAGCCCAAATTCTGAAAAATAAGCCGATAATTCAGACACCTTATTTTTATAACGGCCGTCAATGGGTGATATTGCAGATAATTCTTGATTCATAGTATTCTTCACAAATTGATTATTCTATAAAGCTTTTCAAATCAGAAACCAAATTAAAGTGATTGCCGGTCATCAGCTCTATTTGATGTTGAAATTAATGATTTCAGTCCGGTTCGCTAAAAAATTCAAACAGATAAATAAAAAAGCCAAATTTAGTAGTTTTTTCCCACACTATTCAGAAAATTAACCTTCAGTTATTAAAACATCGATAATCCCCACTGATTTAATCCTATTTTTCATACTTTAGCCTCATAATTCAGCATCGATGTATAAAATATCCTGTGTTAAATATATAAATTCATTACCTTTTGTTTACGGACTAAAAAACACTTCAATCTTAAGGAAAATTTCGCTCGAATTAGACACTCCGGCAGATTGTTATAAAAAATTATTAAATAAAGAGGTAGATATAGGTTTGGTTCCTGTGGTAGCCATTCCCGGTTTAAATGAAAAACATTTAATTTCAGCTTATGGAATTGGGGCAAGCGGAAAAGTTAAATCTGTTATCTTAGCCACAGAAACTCCATTGGAAGAGATTAAGACAGTTTATCTTGATTATCAATCGCGCACATCGGTTCAACTTGTGAGAGTGCTTGCGAAAAACTTTTGGAAGATTAACCCTGTTTTCCTTCAGTCCGAACCAGGCTTTGTAACCAAAGCAATCCCTAAGGGAACGGCATACGTGGTAATTGGAGACAGGGCTTTCTCCTTTTACAATACTGATTATAAAATATATGATCTGGCGGAAGAATGGAAAGCGTTTACGGGAAAAAATTTTGTTTTTGCAACCTGGATAGCTAACAGGAATATAGACATTGATTTTAAGATAGAATTCGACAAAGCTTTACAGGATGGTCTGGCTATGCGGGAAAAAATTATCATGGATCTTATTTCCAGTACTAAGATCGAACAAAACTTACTGGAAGAATATTATTATAAAAATATAAACTTTAATTTTGATGCTGAAGCAAAGGAGGGAATGGATTTATTCTTAAATTTATTGAACCAACTATAAGAACAAAAAAATGAAGATCATAACTAAAAACTCGTTTTACACATTGCTCATTACTTTAGGAGTATTCTTCTTTAGTTCTGCCCAGGTAAGCAATCCTCCGTCCAAACAATTGGTTTATAAATATGATATTAAGGAGCAGATAGCCAAACCGGTTTGGAGGACTACACAAAAAGCCTTTAGTGAAGCTAATGAGAAAGGTGCCGATATCATTATCATTCATATGAACACCTATGGTGGGCTGGTTGATATGGCCGATTCCATTCGTACCAAAATACTTAATTCTGAAATTCCAGTGTATGTTTTCATTGACGATAATGCAGCCTCAGCCGGAGCCCTTATTTCGATTGCCTGTGATAGTATTTACATGAAGCCTGGCGGTAAAATTGGAGCTGCAACCGTTGTTAATCAGACGGGTGAGCAGGTTCCTGATAAATACCAGTCGTATATGAGAGCCACCATGCGCGCTACTGCTGAAGCTCAGGGAAAAGATACTATAATTACAGGAAATGACACCACCATAACCTGGAAACGTAATCCTGCCATAGCTGAAGCAATGGTTGATCCAAGTATGTATGTGCCGGAAGTTAGTGATACAGGAAAGGTACTTACTTTTACTGCCACGGAAGCTTTGAAGTATAATTTCGCGGATGGAATAGTAAAGAATATACCCGATTTACTTAAACATGCCGGGATAAATGAATATGAACTAATAGAATATAGTCCTACATTTATTGATATTATTATCGGTTTACTTCTTAGCCCTATACTGCAATCTTTGTTAATAATGGGTATCGTAGGAGGACTTTATTTTGAACTGCAAAGTCCGGGTATTGGATTCCCGCTGGCTATTTCGGTCCTGGCCGCAACATTGTACTTCGCCCCTTTGTATCTTGAAGGTCTGGCCGATAATTGGGAGATGCTTGTTTTTGTTCTGGGGGTTATCTTAGTTGCCGTAGAAATATTTGCTATTCCGGGTTTTGGGGTAGCCGGTGCCACAGGATTGATTCTTATTATTGGTGGACTTGTATTGGCCATGGTCGATAACCTTGTTTTTGACTCAGGCGATATATCCCTGATTTTAAATGTTTTACTGAAAGCTACCGGACTGGTGATTGTATCGCTTTTCCTTTCGTTGATCATAAGTCTCTATCTTGGGAAGAAACTTTTTACCTCACCCCTGTTTCCTCACCTTGCCTTGGATACAACCCAAAAAACATCAGAAGGATTTATTGGTGTTGAAGGGCAAAATGCTTTATTGGTAGGGAAAGAAGGTATTGCACATACGGTGCTCAGACCTTCAGGTTTGGTAGATATTGACGGTGAAACATATGACGCGGTTGCAAATATTGGATTTATAGACAAAGGCTCAAAAGTGATTGTAAAAAGTTTTGAAACCGGACAAATTCATGTTGAAAAAATCTGAGCGGCAATCTGACATGACAAAAGATTTTTATTTTACTGATTTTAAAGAATCTGACTTCAATGAAATTCAGGAGCTTTGGGTTGCAACAGGTATGGGCAATCCGGAAAGAGGGGATACAGCAAAGACAATTACAGATTGTAATAATCATGGAGGCAGGCTGATTATAATGAAAGAAACTACTGGTAATGAGATTATTGGAACCAGCTGGCTTACTTTTGATGGCCGCAGACTTTTTCTTCACCATTTTGGAATCAAACCTGATTGGCAGGGAAAAGGAATGGCAAAACAGCTGGCGGAAGAAACGCTAAAATTTATAAAATCACAGGGGGTTCAAGTTAAACTGGAAGTTCATAAAGATAATTTCAAGGCAAAGAAATTATATAAGGATTTGGGCTTCTCCAACTTCGAAGATTATGAAGTTTTTATGCTGAGGGATGTTTAATTGAATTATAAAATCTATTTTAATTACTTTAAAACCGGGATGTACAAGTTTACGACCATATTATTCTTGTTTTTTTTAGGATTCAGCTTGTCAGGACAAGATCCCTGGGCTCAATGGGACGCAGATATTATCAACAAAGCCAACACAGCTGCAGGTTCCTCCTATTTATCGAAGGAAGAAAAAGAGGTAATTCTACTCACAAATCTTGCCCGTTACGATGGTGAGTTATTTGCAGATAGCTTTTTAAAAGAATTTCTTAAGGATCAAAAATCCACTTCCTATACCCGCTCATTAATTCGTGATCTTTCAAAAACAAAAAATCTTCCTATGCTGCATTCTGAGGAAGATTTGTATGAAATAGCCCTGGGACATGCAAAAATATCGGGGCAGAGAAATACCACAGGCCATCAGCGATTTGAAAAACGATTTGAACCCGTAATGGGCAAATACAATGCTGTAGCTGAAAATTGCGCCTATGGATTTGAGTCAGCATTAGATAATGTACTCCAATTGTTAGTGGATGAAGGGATTTCTGATCTCGGTCACCGGAAGAATATGCTAAATCCCGATTATAATTCAATAGGCGTTTCTATTCAAAATCATAAAACTTACAGATTTAATTGTGTGATGGATTTCGGTAGAAAACAATAAAATTTTGCAATTTTGAAAATTCAAAAAACATACACATGCGATTAAACAGATCACACACCAAAGTTATTGCTACACTGGGCCCGGCAACTCAGAAAAAAGAAGTGCTTAAACAATTATTCATGGAAGGTATCGATGTTTGCCGTTTAAACTTCTCCCATGGTAGCCATGAAGATCACCTGAAAAACATTCTTCTTATCAGAGAACTAAACGAAGAATTAGAATCAAAAGTAGCCATACTCGCAGACCTTCAGGGACCGAAGCTCAGAATTGGGGAAGTAGAAAATAATGATGTCTTTCTTGAAAACGGATCGGGTTTAATCCTAACCAGCGAAAAAGTTATTGGAAACGCTGAAAAGGTGTACATGAGTTATGAAAGACTTCCACTGGATGTTTCTCCCGGCGAGCATATTTTAATTGATGATGGGAAAATTAAACTCGAAGTTATTTCCACAAATAAAAAGGATCAGGTAGTTACGAAAGTTATTTATGGTGGCCCATTATCCTCCCGAAAAGGTGTTAATTTCCCAAACACAAATATTTCCCTGCCCAGCCTTACAGAAAAAGATATTGAAGATGCTGAGTTTGCCCTGAAGCATAATGTAGACTGGATCGCCTTATCATTTGTAAGACATGTAACCGACATTATTGATTTAAAGGAATTGATAAAAAAGACAAGGAAGAATGCCCGTATTATTGCAAAAATAGAAAAGCCTGAAGCACTGGAAGAGATCGATGGCATTATTGATATCACAGATGCCATTATGGTGGCTCGTGGAGATCTGGGTGTGGAAGTCGATTTTGACAGGGTTCCTATGATACAAAAAGAGATCGTTGAAAAGTGTATCAATGCCTCTAAACCGGTTATTATTGCCACCCAGATGATGGAAAGCATGATAACAAACTTCAGACCCACAAGAGCAGAGGCAACCGATGTTGCCAATGCCGTGCTTGATGGTGCAGATACTTTAATGCTTAGCGGAGAAACTTCTGTGGGCCAGTTTCCTGCAGGAGTGATAAAAAGCATGCAGAGTATAATTGACTGGACCGAGGAAAAAGGATTTAAATATTTCAGAGACCATCCGCCTGTAAAAGGTCTTCCCACCTTCTTTCCCGATTCAATTTGTTACAATGCCGTGCTTATGGCCGAGCAAACCGGGGCAAATGCTATAATTACATTTACACATTCGGGTTATACCGCCTTTAAAATTTCATCGTACCGACCCAAAGCAAATATATTTGCTATTACCCATAATGAAAGTTTATTGCCTATGCTTTCTTTGGTTTGGGGTGTTCGTGCCTATATAGGTGTAGAACGCGATACAATGAATTCTTACATTCAGCATTCTATAACTTTTCTAAAAGAAAAACAACTAATCAAGGAAGGGGATGTGATTATTCATGTTGGAAGTATGCCTGTTAATAAAAAAGGCAAAACAAATATGCTAAAACTAAGCTATATATAATGACTTCCTTATCTGAGAATATTAATCTGGCAGAAAACATCTGGCTTAAAAAAAGTTTTTTGTATCTGAAAGAAGCTTTCTCAAATGCTCCTCTCCCGTCGCACGATCACTATCATCATCTTCGGGTATGGTTGAATGCAAAATTTCTTCTCCAACAGATGCAGAAGATAGGTGTAAGCATGGATTATGATTTTACAGAAGCACTATTGATTGCTTCAATGTTTCATGATTCCGGCATGATTACCACTCAAGGACATGATCATGGATTGGCAGGTCGAAATATTTGCACTAAGTTTTTAGCAGGAAATGAAAAAAAACCAGCAAATCCTGAAGAAATTCTCAATTCTATAGAAAAACACGACAATAAAAACTATAATGGTCCCGGCCCAATGATTGTTGACAGAAAGCCGAATCTTCTAACAGCTTTAAATATTAGTGACGATATGGATGCCATGGCTACCATTGGCATTTACAGATATACTGAAATTTATCTTATGAGAGCCATTCCTTTTGAAGATCTTGGACTTAAAATTATGGCTAATCTTTCGGGACGGTATAATAATTTTCTTTCCAACTGTAGTAACATGCCCGAAGTAATTTGGATGCATAAGCCCAGGTATAATCAGATTCAAGAGTTCTTTGATCAATACAACAGACAAATCCAACGAGTTGAATCAGGTAGAGGCAATGAGAATACAGGTCCGCTTGCAGTCGTTAAAACCATTCATCAACAGGCACTCAGGCGAAAAGGCGATATGTATCAAATCTGCGATTCAATTATTTCTCAAAACCCTGATATGTACATTCAAAAATTCTTTATTCAACTCAGAACTGAATTGAAAAACCAGCATATAAATATTTAAATTCAACTTCACTTACACTGTTTTCTTTCCTTAAAAACTGAAAGTCCCTATGGTTAACAGAATTTCACCTCTTAACACTATCCTTCTCCATCTTGCCGGCTTATTGATTTTAAATTCATCTCTTTCATTTTCACAGTCAGATTTAAAATTTGAGCAAAATCAAACCATGACCTGGAGTGAGACTATAAATTTTTATCAATCCCTGGAGACTAATTATTCCGGCTGCAAACTAATAACGGCAGGTGAAACTGACTCGGGAAAACCGCTTCATCTTTTCATTATTTCAGGGAATGAAGTTTTTGATCCGCTTGCCTTAAAAAAGCAAAACAAATGCGTTATGATGATTAACAACGGCATTCATCCCGGTGAGCCCTGTGGTATTGACGCAAGTGCTAAATTTGCCAAGGAAGTACTTGAAAATACACAAGAGTATAAAGAAGTCCTTGAAAATACCGTAATTCTTATTATCCCCATTTTAAATATTGGTGGTGCCCTGAATCGGGGAGAATTCCATCGCGCAAATCAAAATGGTCCGTTGGAACATGGCTTTCGGGCCAATTCTATGAACATGGACCTGAACCGGGAATTCATTAAACTTGATACTAAAAATGTAAAATCTTTTGTTGAAATATTTCAAAAATGGGATCCTGACATTCTCATTGACACCCACACTTCTAACGGAGCCGATTATCAATATACCATAACGGTAATAGCCAATCAAAAAGACAAACTTGATCCGGGAATAAGCGAATATCTTTACGACCGGATGCTACCCAAACTAAGCAGAGATATGAAAGAAACTCCATTCGAATCCATTCCCTATGTTATGAGTTATGATAATCGAAATCCTGAAAACGGAATTATTGCTTTCATGGATTATCCGCGCTATACAACCGGTTATGCTTCACTTTTTAACACCATTAGTTTTACCCTCGAAACCCACATGTTTAAAGAATACAAAGACCGGGTTTTATCGACCTATTATTACATAATGCATACGGCTCAATTTCTTTCCGAAAATGCCGGCGATATCCAAAATATCAGAAATATTGCCAAAGAAAACAGCCGTAATAAATCAAATTTTGTCCTTGGCTGGGAACTGGACACCAGTTATTTTGAGACAATAAATTTCAAGGGTTACGAGATAAAATATAAAACCAGTAAAGTAAGCGGACAGGAAACCTACTATTTTGACAGGGAAAGTCCGTGGGAAAAACCAATTAAAAATTATACCCAATATAAGCCGGTATTAACTGTTAACAAACCCGATTTTTATATTATTCCCCAAGCCTGGGGAGAGGTAATTAACCGGCTCAAACTAAATGGGGTTGAAATGACAGAGCTAACTTTGGATACCACATTAGAGGTTGACTATTATTATATTAGAGATTACAAAACTTATCCCCAAGCATATAACGGGCATTATAAACACAGTAATATTATGCTCGAAAAGTATCATGGAGCACTTCCCTTCTTTCAGGGGGATTATCTGATTCCAACCAATCAGATTTCCAATGAATACATTGTTCAGGTGCTTGAGCCCGAGGGGGAAGATTCTTTTTTCAGCTGGAATTTTTTTGATGCAATTCTTTCCCGAAAAGAGTATTTTTCACCCTATGTATTTGATGATAAAGCCGCAGATATTCTTAAGAACGACCCGGATTTAGCTTTAAGGTTTGAAAAAATGAGAACCGACGACCCCAACTTTGGGTCGAATCACTATGCACAGCTAAGATTTATTTATGAAAATTCAGAGTATTCAGAAAAAAGCTATAACAGATATCCTGTGACAAGATATTTTCTAAACCAAAAGTAAAATGTCGGTTATACTGAAACAACAAATAAAAAATTTAGCCATGAAAAACGTTTATTTAGCTTTTATCCTCCTCTTATTTTTCAGCTTTAGTTGTAAAAAAGATGGCGAATATATTCCATTCAATCACCCCAATATTCAATATACCGGAAGGGTAAATCTCGACAGCGATTCCTCTGCCATTGTTTACTGGCCGGGAACCTCCATTAAAATTAATTTTGAAGGCAGAGAAGTTAAAGCTCTTATAAAAGATGAAAATGGCAGGAATTATTATAATATCATTCTTGATAATGACAGTATAATACTCTTTCACCCTAAAGCAGAAAAGCAATGGTATTCCTTAATATCAGGAATTCCTGATGGAAAACATCAATTGGAAGTATTCAAAAGAACGGAATGGGATCGGGGAGAAACCCACTTTTACGGATTTGAATCGGAAAAAGGAGGCCGTTTTCTGGAACCTACCCCCCTGTCAGACCGCACGATTGAGTTTTTTGGAAATTCTATAACCGCAGGCTATGCCATCGAGGACACAATTGGCGACTCTTCCGACAGCATATTTACAAATAATTATTTAGCTTACGGAGCGCTTACCGCCCGGCATTTTGATGCGAATTACTATTGCACTGCCAAAGGAGGAATTGGTATCACCGTGAGTTGGTTCCCAATGATTATGAAGGAAATGTATTATCGTTTAGATCCTGAAGATTCAGCAAGTTTATGGGACTTTACACGGGCAAACCCTGATATCGTAGTGATAAATTTATTTCAAAACGATTCCTGGCTGGTCAATATTCCCAATTACCCTGAATTTATATCCCGCTTTGGGACTCAAAAGCCATCCGAAGAGTATATTATTCAGGAGTATTTTAACTTTTTAAATAAAATCAGGACCGTTTATCCCGGAGCGTCAATAATTTGTGCCCTTGGAAGTATGGATGCCACAAAAGCGGATTCTCCATGGCCGCGATATATTGAAAAAGCGGTGGAACTGACAAAGGATAGTAGTATTTACACCTGCTTTTTCCCTTATGAAAATATTAAGGGGCATCCGGAGGTTGAAGATCACAGAAAAATGGCGGATATATTGATTGGGTTTATTGAAGAGAATGGATTGTGGGAATAACTTATTGAAATCTAATTTCTTATATATTGGGTACGCCACAAATACAAGCTATTTCTTTAAAATAAGCTTCTGAACAGCATTTTCAGAAGCTGTTTGAATTCGGATCAAATAAACGCCTCCATTACCAAGTTCGAGAACAGATTTACTAAAAATATGCTCTCCGGCCAGATTATTATCTATATTTTCTTCATAAAGAATTCTCCCCTCCAGGTCAATAATGCTGATTTTCACATTTGTATTTACAGTCAGGTTGTATTTGATGTTTAAAACAGCTTTTACCGGATTTGGAAAAATCTGCATTTTCAGGCTACCGGTGCTTTGAGGATTCAATCTGGAGATTCCCACTCCAGTATTTCTGACAAAATGCACCTTGAATATCTTGTTGGTAGCAGAGCTTTGCGTTCCATCATTAATAAAGAAAATATTTTCTGCCGTGCTGGTTATTCCACCGAAAATATAACCCGCAAAAATGGAGTCTCCACTAAAAGAGTTGAGTTTGATCACTTCATTTTCATAATGTTCCATGTCAATATTTGCCATAAACTCAGAGCTGGATCCCAATAGCTCCGGCATCTCAATATTAAGTTTATGCTCTGTCATAGTTCCGGAAGAATCTCTGCTAACTCTCGCTATGGTTTTAACAAAAGGAACATTATCGTCCTGCGTCAGAACGCCATTTAAGTCGAAATACTGGGCAATTCCACCAAAAAAGATTGTATGCATCTCATTCTTCAGACTGTCATATAAAGGTATATGAGCACAATGGTAATGATTGTAATATTGTGAAAAATCGTTGTTTACTGTATAGCCGCTACTGTCAATATTTACACAATTCAGAAAGGGTAAGTCGGCTGCAACCTGAAAAACTCCTGAAAATGCTGTTAATCCTTGTTGTCGGTTGGGCATAATTTGTGCTGAAACATTATAATCGCGGCGGTGCAAATTATCAGCATCGGTATAGGCCTGAAGGTGAGTAACAGAAAGATTAATCCCATCATCTTCTATAAGGAATCGCCTGATCTGATTTGTATATTCCTGAGTGAAGGTCGGCATATTTAAAGGATTATACCTTCCATCAAACCTGTGTCCACCGGTAATATAATAGGTATCGTAAATTCTCTCCAGATGTCCACCGGTAACCGCAAACTGCGAATCAGAAATTTGTCGTATAAATCCAGCGAATGCTTCACCATTTATAATGGCAGGGATAAGCTTATCCAGTTTTATTGCTGCCAGTTTATCAAAAGTAACATGATCGGCAGCGACAGCGCTATATCCGTAACCACCAAGAAAATATAAAGTATTTTCGTTTTGATAGAAATTTGGATTTGTTGCACTTAGGTGTTCCTGTAAATTAATTGACAGAGAAGATAAGGGAGTTGTCCAGACTTCTTTCGATATAGGATCTACCACAATGAGGTTTTTATTATTTTGTCCAACATCGAAAGAGGAATTTGCCTGCCGGAGGTGGAGTCCATCGAGCCGGCCTCCCACGATCAACCATTTACCGTCAAACTGGCCAATGGCAAAAGACTGAACACCGGGCAATTCATCTATAATAACTTCTTCCAAATACAGGCTGTAATCTTCGATTTGAGCATTCAAATCGAATGAAAACAACGCAATATAGAATGCCAAAAAATAGATTTTTCGTAGTCTCTTCATCTCAAAATATTCAAATTCATAAAAGTAAAATGATCAATGGAATCCCTTACCGTGGATACAGATATTTTAATGAAACCAAAAAATCATCCAGTTTGTTCATAGTATCAATAAAGTACAGGTTTTCATTTTTTCCGTAGTTAAAAAAACCATGACCGGCACCTTCATAACCCATCAGGTCACATCTGTTTCCCATTGCCTTCATTTTCTTTTCAAAAAGTTCTGCCCTAGCATAAGGAACCGTAGTGTCAGCTAAAAATAAATTATTTATGAGTTTTACCCGACAACTAAGTATTCAAATATACCAATTTCCAAGCTTTTTTTTTATTATTTTGTGAACCTAAGGATACAGATGGCTAACAGCCTTTTCATTTTCCGGCATTAGCTCCACTTTATTTTTATTAATCTGCAAACTAAACTATACAGAATCATATATTGCAAGCTGAATGACACACAAGAATGATATAATATGGAAAATAATGAGAGGAGAAGGTCCTATTGTGGTGACTGCCATTCACGACGGACATCAATTGCGACCTGAGGTGGCCAGAATAATGGCTTTAAGCGAGGATGAAAGACTTAGGGAGGAGGATCCATTTACGGGAGGTTGGACAAGTATTGGTGACACACAAATTATCGGATTGCGCTCACGTTTTGAAGTTGATTTAAACCGTCCCAGAGAAAAAGCAGTTTACATAAATCCTGAAGATGCCTGGGGACTTGATGTTTGGAAGAGTAGGCCTTCAGATATAATTGTAAAACAATCGCTTAGCGATTACGACGCATTCTATAGGGAAGCTTTTAATGTTTTCAGCGAGTTGGAGAAACATTATGGTCATTTTGTGGTTTTTGATTTGCATTCATATAACCATCACCGCCTGGGACCTGATAAACCTTACGACAGCCCTGAACTCAATCCTGAGGTAAATCTGGGAACCGGGACAATAAACATGGAAAAGTGGGGGCCGTTGGTGAACAGATTTATGAACGATTTAAAGACATATAATTATAATTCAGGGAAGCTTGATGTTCGGGAGAATATAAAATTTAGAGGAGGTCAGTTTTCACGATGGATCCATGAAAATTTTCCACAGGCAGGATGTTCAATTTCCGTTGAATTCAAGAAGTTTTTTATGAAAGAATGGACAGGCAAACCTGATCCAAAGCAATTATATTTGATAAAACAAGCTTTAGAGTCAACCATTCCAGGTGTTTTGGAAGAACTCAAACAAATGACTGAAAAGTGATAAAAACAGAACCAATTAGCCAAGGCTTCATTGAAGCAATTTGCTCTCAATTAAAGGAAAATAAAAGAGTGCGCCGGACGCTTCCTTCCGGAGGTCGCTTAAATATTGACCGTCAACTTCCCTTTTTATGCATTTACCGTCGATTGGATGAAAGCAGCACGCCTCTTACAGAAAAACTCATAATGGGCGAAGCTTCATACCTTATAGCAACTGGTAATCGTAAACAGCAAAAGCAATTATCTATACTGGTTAAAGCTATTGCCAGAATCATGAAAGAAGTATTTGGTTCCTTCATGATCGTTGAAATATGGCTTTCTCAGGAGAACAAATCCTTTGAGGAATTTTCTCCGTATAAGCCTGTTTTTAAAATTCTTAAGGCCAATAATAGCACTGCTTCCTCTTCCATTGGGAGCCTTGAGAAAAATTTAAAAGAAATTTATATCCGAAAAGAACAGGCAAGCGCAAGTATTGTAACGGCAACTAAAATTACTCCTCCTGACTTACCCTCTTTAATTTCATTGGTTGACGCCAGAAAGATTGGAGTCCATATTATAGGAATTGGGCTTCGGCCCGTTTACCGGAACAGCCTGACAAATGAAGATTTCCCCTTAATACATCGTGATTTTCAGCGTAGATTTGCCCGGGCACTGAAGTATTGTTTCTTCGATTTTACTCATAACCACACCTCTCAACGACCATTACACTATCTTGCATTAGGAAGGCGAAGTATGGTAAAAGCGGTATGGGAAGCCGACCGGCAACTGGCAGATATTTGCAGCAGCTTCGACTTTCTTTTACAAGTTACACCCATTGATAGTCAAAAAGCATGGTTATCATTTCAGAGAAATAAATACCAAAAGACCCCGGTATTTGAATACAGACCACTTCCCATAGATCCTGCACAGGCAAAACGTAAATTATATCAGGTTCCAATTGAAAGAATGGAAGATCCCACTTTGGTGCAACTTTTCAGGGGTCAACAACTTGAACTCGACAGAAAGTTTACCATGCTGATAGATCGCGGTACTCCCCGTTTCAAATACGGAAGTCTGCAACTATATGGTGGCATTGAGGATTCTTTATTGAAACTTTCCAAACAAATATTACAGAAATATTCGCCGCGAAGTCGGGATGAATCAGCAAGTATTTCGATTGACGCTACAGCATTTGCTGCCAGAGCAAATAAAGAAATGGATTATTTCAGAAAGAGCATTCCTGAATTCAGGAACAACGTTCAGATACGGGAAGATATAAGTGGATTAATGGTCTCACAGGGGAATCTCTTAATCGGATCGCGGATAAAATTTCCAACCGAAAGAATGGAAGCATTGATTCAACACGAAGTAGGAACACATGTTTTAACCCATATTAATGGAAAAGCCCAACCCTTGCGTCAGTTATATGTTGGACTTGCAGGTTATGATGAATTGCAGGAAGGACTTGCAGTTCTTTCTGAATATCTTGTTGGTGGATTGACAGGTACACGCCTCAGACTATTGGCGGCAAGGGTTGTAGCTGCACATTTATTGATTGATGGAGCCAGCTTTGTAGAGGTTTACCAAGAGTTAAATAAAAACTATGGCTTTGAGCGCAGAACATCTTTTACTATTACAAAAAGGACTTTTCGTAGTGGAGGGTTGACAAAAGATGCTATTTATTTGAGGGGTTTGGTTAAACTTCTTGAATATATAAAGAATGGTGGTACTTTAGCGCCCTTATTTGTAGGTAAAATTTCCGCAAGTCATATTTCAGTTATTAAAGAATTACAATGGAGAAAAGTGTTAAAAGAACCGCCACTTATCCCCAGATATATGAATTATCCTGAAACACAGGATAAATTAAATGAATTAAAAAACGGTCTTGATATTTTAAATTTAATAAACAGAAGGAAAAAATGAGAATTGGATTTGTAGTTAATGATATTAACACAGAACAGGCAGGATATACAACCACCCGTCTGGCAATGACGGCAATTAATCTCGGGCACGAAGCCTGGGTAATGGGAGTTGGGGATTTTGCTTACGATGTAGATGAGATTATAAGAGCCAGAGCAAGAAGTGCTCATCTAAAGAAATATAAACTGGGAGAAAGCTACCTTGCTGACCTTAAAGGAAAAAAGGCAAAACAAGAACGTATATCGGTCGATGATTTGGATGTTTTAATGCTAAGAAATGATCCTTCAACCGATACCGGAACTCGTTCCTGGAGGCAAAGTGCCGGGATTAATTTTGGTAGAATTGCAATGCGCCATGGTGTTATTGTAGTGAACGACCCAAACGCCCTTTCAGGTGCCATGAACAAAATGTACTTTCAGCTTTTTCCTGAGGAAGTAAGACCTAGAACCATTATTACGAGAGACAGAGAAGAACTCAAAAACTTTGTTGAAAGTGAAGGTGGAAAAGCTGTATTGAAACCTTTACAGGGTTCAGGTGGAACCGGAGTGTTTCTGGTTAATAACGACGATAAAGCAAACCTGAACCAAATGATAGACGCTGTGAGTCGGGACGGCTATGTTATTGGACAGGAATATCTGCCCGCTGCTGCTGAGGGAGATATCCGACTGTTTATGATGAATGGACAACCCCTCCGATATAAAGCTAAATATGCTGCATTTCGCCGGGTTCGAACCGGAGATGACATGCGAAGTAATATCCACGCAGGCGGTAAAATGAGAAAGGCTGAAATAACCAAAGAACATCTCGAATTGGCTGAAATGGTTAGGCCAAAACTGGTTCAGGATGGTATGTTTTTAGTTGGACTGGATATTGTGGGGAATAAGTTAATGGAGATTAATGTATTCAGTCCCGGTGGATTAGGAAGTGCTCAAAACTTTGAAAAAGTAAATTTTACCTATGCTGTTATAAATGCTCTGGAACGTAAAGTTGATTATATGAGATACTACAGAAGGAATTTCGACAATATTGAGATGGCTACTTTGTAATTAAAGCTGGGGAAAACGGGATTTACCAACTTTTGAATCTTACTGCCAAACTTCTCAGAAGTAATTTGAATATTATCGCTCTGGCAAATCCTGACAAGTATTGTATGGTCAAAATCGCAATTTTTCTGTCATAATACCGAAACGAACAATATCTAATTTGTGATCAAAATAAATATTATAATAATCCATTCCATGGTATAATTGAGTGAAGAATCCAATATCCTCTAAAAATTTTGGGTGGTAGTATAATGTCAGACTCAAATTGAGCCTATTCAGGGATAAACCATTCCAATCATTCACATCTCCAAACATCCATGTTGACTGTCCTTTGATCGAAAAACTGGCATTCTTCTTTTTAAGCTGTATGTTGTTCGTTGGTATTTTAAAGATTGAAAAAGTTGTGTTCCATCTGTAATTACTGTAAATATTTTTCAGTTCCTCTGAACTTAAATGAGTAATTGGATGAATTTGAAATGACGTACTCAGAAACTGAACTGCATTATATCTTGACTTAAAATTTGTATTTATTAATCCAAATTCATAATAATTTGTTGAAAAATCACCGCTTTTAAGATTAATGTCTCCGTTTGCCAGGAAAAAATCACCATCCTGACCATTTGAATGATGTGCTAATCTTCCAAAGAGACTTAAACTTTTAAGATTTTCCTTCAGGCTTAATAAATAATATACTGTGATTTGTGGCATATAGCTAGGGGTTCGAACCGGAAACGACTCCTCCTGATACATTCTTATAATTATTTGAGGCGTAATAACTCCCATCAACCGGGAGTCCTTACTTTCACGAATATAAAAATTAGGGATTAGATTTCCTTCAAACCATAAAGACTCAATATTACCAATATCAATTGGAGCGGTTATTAAACTGTTTCCCTGATTCACCTGTGCGATGGTGGTTAGTTCAATTGTTGGTATGGAGTCATTTTCTTTTTGTCCAAAACCAAATAAGGAAAACATATTCGCGAAAAATAAAATTGCTAGTTGTCTTTTCATAATTTTTGAATAAAGGATTATAAGATTTAAAATCTACAACCCAAGAATATATTTGGATTCTTCATTTTAATTTTTCCTTCTCCTTTCAATTTTTTCTTTAACTGTATCAACCAGATAGTAAACCATAGGGACTAAATAAACAGTTAAAATCATTGACGACAACAAACCTCCGATAATTACCCAGGCCAAACCGTTTTTCCATTCGCTGGCTGTTCCTTTGGCCAATGCAATTGGCAACATTCCGATTGCCATAGCCAGGGTGGTCATTAAGATAGGACGCATCCGCTCTTTGCCTGCAATAATTAAGGCTTCTTTATAATGCTTCCCCTGAGCCTTTAGCTGGTTGGTAAAATCAACAATCAGTATGGAGTTTTTTGTCACCAATCCCATAAGCATAATTAGTCCTAACTGTGCAAATAAGGTTAAATCGTTTGACGATAAATTCAAAGCCAGGAATGCCCCGACACCAGCCATCGGGATCGCAAATAAAGCTACAAAGGGATAGATGTAGCTATCGTAAAGGGCTATCATAATCAAATAAATGAGTAGAAATGAAATTAGCAGCACTGAACCCAGAGCTCCAAAACTTTCGTTTTGAGTTTTAATATCAGCTCCCCAGGTTAGTTTTACTCCTTCTGGCAAAGGTGTGGTTTTCAGAAAACCAATTGCATCATCTGCCAAGGTACCCGAAGGTCTGCCAAATGATTCAGATGTCAATGTAACCGATGGTTGTCTGTCTAACCTTTCGAGCAATGAAGGTGAATTATCCTGAACTACTTCGGCAAATTGAGATAACTCAATGGGAATACTCATTGGATTTACTATAGAAAGTCGTTCTACATCTTCGAAATTGCTTCGGTCAAATTCATCCAACCATACTCTAACAGGGAATTCTGTCCCATTTTCAGTAAGTGTGGCATCATCGTTTCCCGTGAAAGCGGTCCTTAAATTTAAACCCACATAAGCGGTAGTTAAACCCAGACGTTGCATCTTATCTTTATCCGGAATCACTTTGTATTCAGGACTTCCTTCTTCTACTGATAAGCGGACGTTATCGGCCCCCGGTATTTTTTCAACTATTGCTTTCAGTTCATTACCGGTTTTCATCACTAATTCCAAATCGCTTCCACTCAAGGTTATTTTAATAGGTGCTGATTTTGGCAACAGGCCTAAAACTGCCATTGAAAAGTTCACCCCGGGAAACTCTTTTTTCAATTCCTCGCGAAGCGATTTCATAAAGTCTTCTGTTTCGATAGTCCTTTCCTCGTCAGGTTTTAACTGAATGGTAAATTCAGATAAATTTGGCGATCCAACCCCTAAACTACCAATACCCGTGCTTGGCCCGGCAATGTTGCTGAAAAGTGATGCTACTTCAGGTTGTTGCAGGATGAAATTTTCTACTTTCCGGGTTCTGATATTATTTTCATGTACAGTGGTTATTTTATCATATTCCAAATTCAACCTGAACTTTCCCTGGTCCCCTGTTGACATCATTTCTTTACCAATTATTCCTTGTTTCATTATTCCAACGGTCATAACCAATAGCAGGATAACGATTACACCAAAGATGAGTTTATGACTGAGTACCCATTCCAATTGGTGGCCGTACCAATTTATGAATGATGTAAGTTGTCTTTCAAACCACAACAAAAAACGGTTGATAAAATTGGTTGCTTGTAAATCTTCCTTTTTCCCAATTCGCGAAGCTAGCCAAGGTACCAGAGTAAAACCAACCAGTAAGCTGGTAAGTGTGGATGTTATTACTACTATTGAAAACTGCTTCAGCATATCGGCCACAAATACCTGTAAAAACAGGATAGGTAAAAATACCACTACGTCAACCAAGGTGATTGAAATCGCAGAGAAACCAATTTCCATCCGACCTTCCATGGCTGCAGTTGACTTATCTTTACCCATATCCAGGTGTCGCTGGATATTTTCTAAAATTACAATGGCATCATCAACCAGAATTCCAATAATTAAGGACATGGCCAGCAAGGTCATAAGATTTAAAGTGAAGCCCATTAGCCACATCACTGCAAATGCTGTAATTAAGGAAGTAGGGATTGCAATGAGCACAATTAAAGAATTTCGATAACTCCTTAAAAACAGGAACATTACCAATGAAACCAATATAACCGCTAAAATCAGGTCATCAACTACCGAATTAACCGCCGCAATGGTCATGTCGGTTGAATCATCGGCAATAATAAATTTTACCTCGTATTTTGAGTTAGCACTTTCAATTTGACTAAGTTTTTCATGTACTAACTTTGAAACTTCAACTGCATTGGCATCTCCTTGCTTTTTCAGCATCAGACCTATACCGTTTGCACCATTGTAGCGGCTCACAGACTCAATCTCTTTCACACCATCAATAACGCTTGCCACATCTTTTACATAAACTGTCATTCCGGGTGCAGGCATTGCTACCTGAACATTCATAATATCGGAAATGGAGGTAAATTTTCCAGTTAATCGGACAGAATTACTCTCTTGATTGGTTTGAGCTTTTCCGGCAGGCAAATCAATTCCTGAGCGGTTTATGGCCTCAACTACCTGAGAAAGAGATATTTTATACAGCTTAAGTTTATCCTGATTGACCTTTACCTGGATTTCACGCTCTTCTCCTCCAAGAAGGGTGATTTCAGCCACCCCTTTTAATTGTTGAATTTGCGGTAGATATTCATCCTTCATTTTTTGATAAAACTCTGTCGCAGGTAAATTGCTTGTTGCACTAATGGATATAATAGGGAGATCATTTGGTGAAACCTTGCTCATAACCGGACTTAAAATCTCATCAGGAAGGTCTTTTCTGATATTATCAATATAACGCTGAGCATCCTGCATAGCAATATTCAAATCTGTCCCGTATTTTAGGTTAGCAATAATGACAGAGGCATTAGGCATCGACTTAGTCTCCAAATAATCTACACCTTCGAGATTAGATAAAGCATCCTCTATTTTTCTGGAAACAGATGTTTCCACTTCATTGGGTTCTGCACCCGGATACATTGTTTTTATTACAACTACGGGTTGATTAAAGTCTGGTAGCAATTCATAACCCAGATTAGAAAAGCCTATTATCCCCAATAAGGCGAACACACTGAAAAGTACGATAATTAGGGAAGGGCGATTGATTGATATTTTTGTTATATTCATGATTTTTAATTATTAACTGAAACATTTGCTCCGTCGAACAGGTTAATAAATCCGTTGATAACAATCACATCCCCTTCAGTCAAACCATATGATACCAACACATTATTCTGATATCTTGAAGAAATAGTGATATTTTGCAGAATAGCCTTTCCATTTTTTATAATGTAAACCTGTGGTTGTATGTTGGTTCCTACAACTGATGAAGCAGGGATAATGATATGCTTTTCTACCTGATCGTTTTTCAATTGAACTTTTCCAAACATTCCGGCTTTGATTTTTAGATCAGAAGTATTTTTTAAAGAAAACTGTACAGGAAAACTATTTCCCAAATTGGCTTTACTGCCTGTCATAGAAACTTTTCCAGACAAGGCTGTTTCCTTATATGCATCGGCGGTAAGCGAATAGTTTTGATTTATTTCGAACTGCCTTAACTCTTGCTCAGGAACATTCACCGTAAACTTTAAATCAGAAATATCAGTTATTTGCAACAATGGAATGCCAGGTGCGGCAAAAGCACCTTCTTCGGTAAGTTTTGCAGTTACAATTCCTTCAAAAGGTGCAACGATCGTCGTTTTACTTATTTGCTCCAGCAAAGTAGCCTGCTGAACGTTTGCCGATTTTAACGCCAACTCTGTTTTCTCTATCTGAACGCCTTGAATAGCATCGGCTTTAGCCAGAACAGTATAACGATTCACATCTGCTTCCAATCCTTCAATCTGAATTTCAGCAGTTTGCAATTGTAATTTCAGAAGAGAATTATCTAATTGAATCAGAGGCTGACCTTTTCTGACCAGGCTTCCAAGATCAACCATAACTGAAGTGATCTTACCCTGAATGTCTGCACTGACTTTTGTTTCTTTGTTGGCTTCAAATGTTCCTGAGTAGGAAATATCGTTCTCAACACTCTCGAACTTCAGGGTAATGGCCTGTACATTAATTGCCTGCTCTTTATCGTAATGATAAATCCTGCTAACAGCCGCTTCTTTGTTTTTCTTAAGTTGAAATATTGCAATGGCTATTATCACCAACACAACTACTATATAAATGATCGTTTTTTTCATTGTTTTAATTTTTAATTTCTATTTGAAATATTTCCGGTTAATTTTTTTAGTTCCAAATCCGCTTTCAAATAATCGATTACAGCTGACAAATAGCTTTGCTGGGCTTCCCGGAGTACACTGTCGGCTATTAGAATATCGGTTATAGTAGCCGTTCCCTCTTTGTGCTGCAATACCGATTGTTCATACAAAGCGCTTGCAATATCTACCTGAGACAGACAATTGGATATGGTTTGCTGTGTCAGCGTTCTTTTCCGCACCGCATTCTCAATCAACATGTTATTCTGTTCTTCAACTATCTGTACCTGCAGATTGCTATTTTGTATTTCAATCTTTTTCTGGTTTATTTTCTTTTTCGTTACCGTTCCGTTAAAGAGTGGGTACGAAAGCTGTATGCCTGCAAAACTGTTAGGGTAAAAATTAAGGAAATCATTAGGTTTTTCATCGTAGCCAAAACCGGTCTGACCATAACTTCCGTAAAGAAAGACAGAGGGCAATCGTGAATTTTTAAGAGTATTTAAGTCGTTGGTTAACATCCGGTTTTGTAGGTTTGCTATCTCCAAATCAACGATCAGTGCATTTGAATATTTTTTGCTTTCCTGATATATAATTGCAGACTCAATTTCGATTTTTTTATTAAATGGAATTCCAATTGAGAATTTCAGAGTGTTCATAATTTGTTCAATATTACTGGCGATAAGCGCGTGGTGAGTCATTAATTGATCATATTGCAACTGTATCTTACCAACATCGGTTCCTGTAACCAGTTGTTGACTGAACATCAGCTGCATATTGTCAAGAAGTTTTTTTGTGTTTGCCCTATTGCTATCAACAAAAGCTAACTGATGTTGAAAAATTTGTGCATTGTAGTATAAGTTTGATATCTCAAAAAAAACTTGTTCTTCTGTTTTCTTGTATTGAAATTCGCTTAGTTCTGAAGCTATTTTAGTACTTTGAATAGCCCCATTGATTTGAGGATTATAAATAGGCATAGCTATTTTAATATTCGCGTTGATATTATGAGGCACCCCGAATTGAGTTTCTTTAAAAAGACCTTCGGGACCTCCAAATGCTGATTGAGGCATCAGTTGGTAGGGCAAATCGGTAAAATACTTATAATCGGCTTCCATACTTAATTTTGGGATTAAGTTGGCTTTGGCCTCTTTTTGTTTTTGTTCCCCGATAGCGACCATATTTCTGCTTATTTGCAGATTTTTATTATGAATCTGAGCCGTGTCTATACATTGCTGTAATGACCATATCTGCCCTTGCGAATCGTAATTATGCAACAAGAATATTAGAATCAAAAAGAATTTTAATAATTCTCTTTTTTGAGGAATAATTTTTTGTTTAAGCATTTGTTTTTATTTTTTTAATCGTTTTACTCTAATCCTTTACTTTTCTGAGAGTTTTTAATTCTCTTATCATATTGTTTATTTTTTGTTCGTCTTTCATAAATAGACGGAAGCCCGTTAATATGCTATTCACTAATGCTTTGGTTGGTTTTTCTGTTTTAAATGTCTTTTCATTCTTTCCTTCCTCTATAAGCCTGAACAGATAAGCTTCAGCAATTCTTTTAATTCGCACCACAGACTTTTGAAAAACTATATTATTTTCCATGTGTGATTCACCGAAAATAATGGACAGGTAAAAGGCTTTTTCCCTGAATAAAACAAATAAGCGTTTAAACAGTAACTGAAGGGCTTGTTCAGGTTCTGGGTCTAAATTGAATATCTCGTTAACCAAATCGTTTAGTTCCTCTTCGAGTCCATCAAAAAGGATAGAATAAATATCTTCATCTTTCGCAATATAAGGGGCAAGCATTGTATCGTCTATACCCAAACTGAGGGATAGATTTTTGATTGATAAAGCACTTAATCCAGAATTGTCGATAATCCTTCCGGCGGCTTCAATAATATTTTTTTCATTAATCGGCATAATTAATATTTATTAGTTAATATTAACTAACTTGAGGCGTAAAAAAAATGATTTGTTTTACAAAGAGTATTTGACAAAACGGTATCAGAAATCCCACTACTTTTATTCATGGTATTTAATTTTACTGAAACAGGCTGTTTTAATCCACAATAATAAAACTTCCGCCCCAATCGTTCATTGAGCTTTCTATTATTTCTTGTTTCTATAAATACACTATTTAGCATGGGCTCTATTTTTTAATTATCAAACGAACAGTATCAAAAAACTTTGTACCTTCTTCCAGCAAATTATAAGAATAGTTTGAAAACTGCCATTTTTTTACAAAAAGCCTTAAACTACCCATAACAATTATTGAAAGGTTTTTCGCTTCTATATCAGATCTTATTTCACTATTATTTTGCCCTGCCAGAATTATTGAAGTAAGTATTTTGTCATTGGTTGCTATTACTTCAGATATTTTTTCGATAAGCAAGGGTTCATTTCTAAATATTTCTTCAGAAAAAATTACAGATACCATTGATGGTGTAATTGAAAATGTTGCAAAATGATTTAAAAACAGATGCTCAAGTTTTTTAATAGCATTTGCTTCATTGCTTAATTCAGCTTTAAATATCAGCTCTGTATTTTTCTTGAAAAATTCCAGGATAGCAATTAGTATGTCTATTTTACTTTCAAAATGCCTGTATATAGCAGGTTCAGAAATACCAATTTCTTTTGAAAGGTTTTTTATCGTAAGTCCTTGTATTCCCTTTTCACTAATCAGGTTTAAGGCGACTGAAATTATTTCCTTTTGTCTTTCTGTTTGCATTTTAGTTCAATTATGTTTGATTTTTCTTAGCACTATTTGTCAGAATCGGTCCCGTAACAAATAAAGATACTAATAATACCCCAAAAATTAAATGCGGAATTAGAATGTGTTCATGCTGAGGCTTTGCTATAATATAATGCCTGAGTAAGGGAACGGAGGTCAATACAAGTAACAGGAGAGTATCATGGTGCACAATTCCTAATAATTTAATTGATATCTTCATCGAATATAAGATGTTATTAAGTCAGATCAAAGTTAGTTATTATTAACTAACTTACAAATTTTTTGGGATATTTATTTTTTTAATTTGAAATACATATAATGGGAGACTTGATTTTATTAACTATCCGATCATAAAACTGGATTGGATCGTTTCAACTTTATTTTGTTTTTGGAAGACTTAGATTTGATTAGGCTCGGTTATTTTCGGAGGATTTCGTATAATTTTGCCCAGCATCCAACCTTATTCTACTTCAATATCATATTTATCCAATAATCCGGGAAGTCCCGATAAGGAAAATTTTGCTTTTTTTATCCGGTTTGTTTCTGGATTGATAGAATAATTGTAAGAGTTACGCAAATCTGCCTTTTCTAAATTAGTATTATCAAATAGGGTATTGGTCATATCGCAGTTGTCGAAAACCGACTGATTTAATTCTGTTTCAGTAAAATCAACGTCTTGCAGGTTACAATTTACAAAACCGGTATCCCTGATTTTTAATTTATAGAAGGAAGCAAAATTTAAATGGCAATCTTTAAAATCCAAGGAAATAATTAAAGCATTGCACTCATGAAATTTCAGTCCCAATAATTTGCAATTAGTGAACCTGACATCATTCATGGTTGTGCCTTTTAAAATGCAGTTGCTTAAATTACACGAATCAAATTTGCATTCAATAAATGTGGAATGGGACAAATCGGAATCGGAAAAATTGCATGCTGTAAAACTGCAATTATCATATTCCGTTTTATTCAATGTTTTGTTTGAGAAATCTGTTTTCTTAAAAATTTTGTTTTCTACAAATTGATCGTTCATTTTAGTTTTTAAATCCGGTTATCATTAAAGAATTTATCATTCCTCCATTTTGTAGGATTCTTAATAATGTAATTAGCAATTCTACGAAATTCTTTGTTATTTCTGATAATATGTTCATGAAAACTGTCCTGCCATTCAAAATTTATTTTGTTCATGGTGGCGAATATTGTTACCCCTGTTTTATATCCACGAATTATTGACGCCAAATTTTTTGATTGGGGACCAAATTTGTTTTTTGGTTCGATGGTTGTATTAAATGGATTAATATCGAATGTGAATGGATTGGACGGGGTGATGGACGGCGGTGGGGTTGACGATGGGTTTGACGGGGCGTGGGGGGACGGGGCGTGGGGGGACGGTAGAGACGCAAAATCTTGCGTCTCTACATTCCCATTCGTGCCAACATTCCCATTCGTGCCAACATTCCCATTCGTGCCAACATTCCCATTCGTGCCAGCATTTCCATTCGTGCCAGCATTTCCATGGGGCCCATTATTTATTTTTTCCCATTCATTTCCGGTATCATAACCCCCACGACCATCATTCTGTTTATTAATTATGATTATCCCGTGTACATGGTTTGGCATTATTACAAAATCACCTAAAATCACGAATGGAAAATGTTCAGGAATTTCCTGAAAACAATTATAGGCTATTTGTCCTAATTTGTTTAACCGCATTTCTCTGTTATAAATTTCTCCAAAAAAACACTCGTGTTTCTTTGTGCAGATAGTCACAAAATAACTGCCATTCCATCCATAATCCCAGTTTTGTAAACGTGTAGAAGCGATGCGGTATTTATTATTAAATTTTTCTAAGATTGTAAATGCCCCTTTCTGAATTTGAATCCATTGAAATATCTTGTTCTCATTTCTTAATGGAAAAAACCCGGAAAAAACGACATTTTAATGACGATTTTTATTTTATTTTTTGTTGGGGGGGGGTATGAATTTTTGAGATACATTGGTGAAAACGCATATACCTTGGTGGTTTTGGCAATTCTATTTCACAAGAAAATTCAGCATCTTTCTTTCTCTGATATATCCTTCCAAACGATCCCCAATTTTAACAGGACCCACACCGGCAGGAGTTCCGGTATAGATTAAATCTCCGGTCTTGAGCGTCATGAAGCGGGAAACATAAGCAATTACCTTTTCATAACTGAATATCTGATCTTTAGTGCTTCCTTCCTGAACGGTTTTACCGTTTATATCGAGGCGGAAAGGCAAATCATGTATATCGCCAAGCTCACTAACAGGAATAAACTCACTTATGGGAGCTGAATAATCGAATCCCTTGGCAATTTCCCAGGGCAGACCTTTTTCCTTGCATTCAGCCTGAAGATCGCGGGCTGTAAAATCGACACCCAAAGCTATTTCTGTGAAATATCTGCCGGCAAATTTTTCATCGATGGAACGTCCTAATCGATTAATTTTCAGAACGATCTCGATTTCATGATGCACATCATCTGAAAAATCGGGATAGAAAAATGGGCGGTTTTTTATTACAAGGGCAGAATCGGGTTTCATAAAAAAGACAGGCTTAGCCGGAACCGGATTATTAAGTTCTTTGGCGTGGTCGATGTAGTTTCTTCCTATGCAAATAATCTTCATAACATCTTATTTCTGAAATGCTCTCAATTTTATTTCTGTAAGAATTTTCTTTGTGTACAGTGGGAAATCACCCTGCATCATCCAGGAATAATAGCCGGGATCTTTGGCTAAAACTTCTTCAACCGGAACATCTTTGTACTTTCCAAAGTTAAATACTTCAAGCTTGTGTTTATTATATACGATTCTTCCGGCTAAATCAACATTTTTATTGTGACTCGAAAATTCGGCCAATGCTGAGATGTCATTTTTAAGATTTTCATAGCGGTCTAACTGTGCTTTTAACACCTCATAAGTGGCTTTGGTATCGGCTTCGGCTGAGTGAGCGTTTGAAAGATCTTTATCGCAAAAGAATTTATAGGCAGCACTTAAGGACCTCTGCTCCATTTTCATAAAAATTACCTGAACATCAATAAACTTGCGCTTCCTCATATCCAGATCAACATCGGCACGTAAAAACTCTTCCGCCAGTAATGGAATGTCGAATTTATTTGAATTATATCCGGCCAGATCACAACCCTCAAAATCCTTAGCCAAAGTTTTAGCAATTTCAGAAAACTTTGGGGCGTCCTTTACATCCTCATCGGTAATTTTGTGAATGGCAGTTGACTCCGGAGGAATAGGAATAGTCGGATTGATTTTATAGGTTTTTGATGTCTCGTTACCTTTGAGATCGATTTTAAGATAAGAGAGTTCAACAATTCTATCTTTGGCAATATTGATCCCGGTCGTTTCCAGATCAAAGAAAATAATGGGGTTTTTTAAATTTAATTCCATGTGTGAACATTGGAAAATCGTAAAGCCTGATATAATAGCATATTTTCTGCTTCAAAACTTATACTACATGAAATAGTAGACAAGATTTAATTGGAGTCGTGAAAAAGACATTCAGAGCTTATGTGAAAGTCCGTTTTTTAATTATACATTAATCATCATCGGCATCAGCAACATCAGCACATCTTCATTCTTATTCTCAGAAGGCGTTGGGAGAATAAGTCCGGCCCGTGTAGGATCTGAAAGTTCAATAACTATATCTTCAGTATGCAAATTTGCAAGAATTTCGATCATAAATGTCGATTTAAAACCAATCTCCATATCGTCGCCATCGTACTGACAATTCAATCTTTCATAAGCAGAGATGGAAAAGTCGATGTCCTGAGCTGAAACCGTTAGTTGATTTCCTTTTATTTTTAATTTCACCAAATTGCTTGCCTGATTTGAAAATACAGATACTCGTTTGAGAGAATTATACAATTCCTGACGACCAATAGTAAGTTTGTTCGGGTTTTTTGTTGGGATAACCGAATTATAACTGGGATAATTCCCTTCTACCAGACGGCAAACCAAAGTATAATCGGTAAGGGTGAAAGAGGCATTTTTATTATCAAATTCAACCTTAACGACATTATCCTCTTTAGGAAGAATATTTTTAAGTAATGATGCAGGTTTCTTAGGCAGAATGAATGACGAAGAACTTTCTCCTTTTCCATCCATTCTTTTATAGCGAACGAGCTTGTGAGCATCAGAAGCTACGAAGGTAAGGTTATCTTCAGAAATTTCCAGCAAGATTCCATTCATAACAGGCCTGAGTTCATCGTCGGCAGTTGCAAACAACGCCTTGGTTATCCCTGAAAGCAGAAGTTCAGAATCAATTGTTAACTCTGTCTTATCATCTTCCTTAAGCTTTGCCATTTGAGGGAATTCGTCTCCATTCTGACCAACAACCGTAAATTGTCCGTTTTCTGAACTAATTACCACACTCATCGATGAGGTATTTATTTCAAAGGTCAAAGGTTGCTCGGGAAATTCTTTTAATGTATCTCCAAGTATCTTGGCAGGAACGGCAATTTTCCCATCATCGCTGGCGTTTTCAAGCTTAATTTTGGTTATCAGCGTTGTTTCAAGATCTGAGGCAGTTATTTCAAGTTCGGTTCCTGAAAGCGAAAACAAAAAATTATCAAGTATCGGCAAGGTGTTTTTTGAGGATATTACCCTGCTAACAGATTGCAAATGACTGAGAAGTTCGGTGCTGGAAACTACAAATTTCATAGTTGTTTATATTTAATATTACGTTATTCTATATATAATTTTCTCCGATGATCGAAGCTATTTCAATGTTCCAAATGGATTACCAATAATACAAAAAAAAAATCAGAAGCTAAACCGTAATCCATTAATTTATTTCTTAAGAAATGAAGAATAGCATTCAAACATAGGATCGAGGAATACATAATTGACGAAATAGACATTTTCGGAACCTGATTTGGTTATAATTGCATTAAAATCATCATATTCGCCCTTCTCATCAAAATATGGATAAATATCTAATACCATTTCTTTATTGCTTTGGCTTATAATTTTAATGCTATAGAAAACCTCTTTAGAAAGGGTATTTTTATACAAATCCTTATCTTCTAATTCTTTATCAAAGTAAATCCCAAAGAAATTACGGCAATAATCGAATAATTTTTCACGGTCTGTATTTTCTTTACTTACTTCATTTCCCTCCATATCAAGAAGGACCCATTCCTCACCTTTTCTGTTAATTTTGAAGGGTTCTCCCCAGCTTTCGGCAGGAATAACTTCTATTTCTTTTATTAATTCCGGCCTGAAATTAATTATTAAAGGATCCTTCCAATGATGCTCACTACCTGAGAACAGCTCTTCTACTTTGGCTTCCGGGAATCCTTTTATCCCAAACCTGTAAAACTCATCCAAGCCGGTTTTGCTTATATATGCTCCATCTTCAGAAAAAATAAAGGAAAAAGAATATTTTTCTTTCTTTGTTTCCAGGGTGAATAGAATAGGTTTTGATTCACCCCAATTATGATTCTTTGTAACTCCAAGCTTCTCAAGTCTGGAAAAAGCAAGTAAGAGATTATTGATTGCGATCTGATTTACCCTACTTTCATTATTCAATTCCCAACCATTTTCTATACGTTTCAACAGGAAATCACTCTCTCCCGAAATGAATATACTTCGAATAGTAAGGGTATCACTTATAACAAATTGTCTTGAAAAACTGTCACCCAGTGGAGATCCACAAGACATAATTACCCCTCCTAATAAGCCAATGAAAAAGAGTAGTTTATAAATTCTCATGGTTAAAGCTGGTTTTTACTGTATTTTTTCTTTCTGCTGAAACTATATGCCCAGGCAAGGATAATAATGAGAAACACCGGAAACACTGTATTTACAAGTATCCATTTTAATTTCACCTGTTTATTTCTCAGTTTCAGACTGTCCAATAACCGAAGTTTATACTCACCCGACCGAAGACCGATCAAAGCTTTATCATCGGTCATGTAATTTACCACATTCATTATAAATTCCTTATTACCAAATGTTTGTCTGGTATCCCTGTCGTAACCTAAAGCCAGGGGAATGGGCTGATTATTTTGAATTTGCACCTCATTTCGAATCATGTCGGCATCGCCGCTTACAAAAAGAGAGCTTGGCTTTGAGCTGTCCAGAATAGGTATATCAGACCTGACTACTCCTGAAGGCACACCATAATTTCTGTAAAATGATGTAAACTCACCCTCAGAAAGTATGGCAACGGGTAGTGAAGAATGGACAAATACAGATCTGTCGGGTGGTTTTGTTACCTCATCCATGCTGATATATACCGGATTCTCAATGAGTGCACAAGTATCGGAAGTGGCCAGAAGCACCGTTCTTTTTAGTCCAGGAATATTCACAGGGGTTGTATCGATAGCACTTATATAATCGGTTTTTATGTAGTTTAATCCTTTAGTTACAATATTTTCTGAGGAAGCAGAAATTAAAGGAGAATACCACCATGGCAGGATAGTGGCTCTGGGTTCCTGATTATTCACAGAGGTCATAATCTTTTTATAATTGCACTGCAGATCTTTCACCAGGTTATAGCTGATTCGTATTCCGTATTTAAATAAAAGATCGTAAATATTTAAATCCCTGAAGCTGGTATAGGTTTGACCGTTTATAAGGCTGTCTTCATTTGCTGAGACAGGATCGAGAAAGAATAATAATTTCCCTCCATTCATAAGGTACTGATCAAGAACAAATTTATCGGCTTCGCTGAATTTTGTCAATGGCCGTGCAATAAATAAGGCTTTGTAATTCAGTACATTTTCAAGATTGCCACCGATCACACCTCTGTCGACCTGAAAAAACAGGCTCAATTCTGTGCTGATATCGTAGGTTTCCCAAAAATCCAATTCTCCGTGACCTTCAATAAAAGCCACCTTTTCAATTTTTTTATTACTTATGCTTTTAATGGCTCTGATAAACTCATATTCAAGCGATTGAACCGAGTTTGCGATATTCTCCCTATAGGGTAAGGCAGGATTATTTTTAAGCAGGTTTACTGGAAACTCAATATTTTTATAAGAAAAAATGGCACCCGGAAATATAATTTTGGTTGTTAATCCACCTTCATTATCGCGTAACTGAATATCGGTAACCTGCAAACCTTTGTCAGCCAAATCACCCATCATCTTATTTCTCAGTTCAGTATTCTTTTCCTCATAAAGGTTGATGAATTCGAATTCGACATTTTCACCGGCATAGGCTCTGAATTCGATGAGAGTTTCTTTAATATTTTCCTTAAACTGAATCAAATCGTTGGGAAGTTCTCCATCCAGATACACCCGCACAAATACTACATCATCCAGTTCTCTTAATATTTCACGGGAAGAAGGAGAAATTGAAAAACGTTTTTCAGTAGTAAGGTCAAGGCGAAAAAAACGAATAGAGGCAATCTGGCCAATAAAAATTACGCCAACAATCACAAAGATGAACTCAATTATAAACTTTCGCATTGTTTTATTATTCCCTGTATTTTTTACCATTTCCTTTTTATTAAAACAAAACGTGTGGCATAAATCATAATAAATCCCATGGAAAGGAAGTAAATTAAGTCACGGCTATCTATTACTCCCCTTGCCATGGACTGGTAATGAAATTTGATCCCCATTTTCTCAACCAGATGAGAAACCTGTCCGTTTTCAAAAATGCCAGCCATTAAATCAAAACCAATAAAAACCATAAATGAGAGTAAAACAGCAATTATAAATGCAACAATCTGATTATCTGTTAATGAAGAGGCGAAAATACCAATTGAAGCATAAATTCCCCCCAAAAATAAAAGTCCGATATACGAGCCCCAGGTCCCTCCAATGTCAATATTCCCGACAGGATTTCCCAGTCTGTAAACCGAGTAAAAATAAATAAGGGTAGGTATCAGTGAAATGAGGATAAGCGCCCAGGCAGCAAAAAATTTCGATAATACGATATGCCATTCAGAAACAGGGCGGGTTAATAATAATTCCAAAGTGCCTGTTTTTTGCTCTTCGGCAAACATTTTCATGGTAACAGCAGGAACCAAAAAGAGAAATAGCCAGGGGGCCAGAGAAAAAAGCGAATCGAGAGAAGCATATCCATTTTCCAAAACATTGTTCTCTCCTTTGAATATCCACATAAATGAACTGTTCAATAATATGAATACAATTACCACCAGAAATCCGGTAACCGAGCTGAAAAAACCTCTTATTTCTTTTAAAAACTGAGTATACATATTTTTTAACTTAACTTTTTATTGGCTATGACATTACCTGAAAATTTCCGGTACAGAATTAACCGGCAAATCGTTCAAATCGCTTATCATTATATTGAAATAGTAAAAATTCAGAACATCCCGGTAGGAATATCCTTTTTTGACCATTTCCATGGCCCCTTCCTGACTTAATCCTAGTCCGTGTCCATATCCTTTTCCCTTCAATATCACTTTCCCATCAGTTAAATAGGTATCGAAGAAGGCTGACTTCAGTCCAAAATCGTCTCTGATATTTTTCAGATAAACGGTATCCTTCCCAAAAGATACATAAGTCTTCCTGTGATCCTGCTTAATAAGCAGCTGTGTATTGTCGATTTTTTCACCATCTACACCCATCTCAGCAAAATATGACTGCCAGGTCTTCCAGTCGGTTTTATATTCCCAGCTGTAATTCCTCTGATCTTTAGAAAATGGATCCAAAACCGATAGCAAATAATCTTTGTTTTCAAGCCAGAACCCTTCAGCTTTTTGTGTCTCTCCACCCGAATTGGAATGATAAACGGCTTCAATTAATTTGTATGATTTATCTGCAACAACAATATCATGGGTGGAATAAACCGCGTCAAGAATGGCAGGATTCTCATCATTTCTTCCATGAAAAGCCTGACAATGAACATTATCACAAAGATTAAAGCCTTCAGAATTATGTTTATCCCAATTGCTTACAGCATAGGTACGGCAAAGTACAGCCTGAACTTTAAAAAATTCATCAGGAGCTCCCGGACCAGCCTCGGTTTCCACCACACCTGCGAGGTAATGATCGAAATCGAGAATATTTATCAAACGAAATACACCATGATGCATATTTACCTCCAGTTCCCCCTCATAAAAGCGTGTGGGAAGCATGGGATGTATCATTTTCAAACTAAACTGGCTGCTAAAATCAGGATCGATAAATTTTAATGATGTAAATTTCCCTTTTAATTCTTTCCCGTTATTAATTAGTATCCCTCCCTTATCCGCCAGAGAGAAATAAATGAGCTCACCTTTTTGTATGGTTTTAATTTTTGTCTCCCCTGAATACAACTCAAAACTACCTTCCATACAATGAAAGCTAAATGCCTCAACCAGATGGTCATTCAGCAAGCCAATGCGAACCGGTTGAGCATACAGATTCCCAAATAAGAAAAGTAATAATAAAATATAAATCGTTTTAGATTTCATTTTCCGTATTTACACATTATTTACCATTCCAAGTTCATGAATCCTTTCTGCAATTCTAAATGAAGATCCGGGTTCACCGACTAAAGTATGCAAATCATTGTAATTTTTCAGCATTTTTTGACGGTAAGCTGCATCTTTAAGAATATTTTGAAGTTCAGCGATTACTCGTTCAGCTATTTTAAATTGAAGCAGTTCCTTCACTACTTCCTTTCCCGATATAAGATTAACCAGTGAGAAGAATCTTACCTTTATGAACATTCTTGCCAGGTAAAAGTTAAAGGGGCTGGTCATATAAACCACTACCTGTGGCACCTTAAAAATTGCCGTTTCAAGGGTTGCTGTACCTGAAGTAATTATACCAGCGTATGCATTTTTCAAAATATCGTAGGTGCTGTTCTTAAGCAATCTGACCTCAGTATCTACCAGAATTTTATGGTATAAATCATCAGGAATTGAAGGCGCACCTGCCACAACAAACTGGTATTCAGGAAAAGATTTTGCTGCCCTAACCATTTCCGGCAAACAACGCTTGATTTCATCCTTTCGGCTTCCACTTAGCAAGGCAATAAGGGGCTTTTCTGAAAGATCGTTTTCTTTTCTAAAATCGTTTTCATTTTTTGCCTTTCCAATAAATTGAGAATACGAATCCATCAGAGGATTCCCGTAGTATTCCACTTTCATATTATGCGACTTAAAAAAATCGACTTCAAAGGGAAAGATGACGAATAATTTATCGGTAAACAGCTTTAATTTTTTGATTCTTGATTTTTTCCACACCCATACTTTTGGTGAAATATAATAATACACCTTTATCCCTAGTCCCTTTGCATATTCGGCTATTCTTAAATTAAATCCGGCATAATCCACTAAAATAATGGCATCAGGTTTCCATAACTGAATATCTTCTTTACAGAAAGTGAGATTCTTTGAAATTGTTCTCAGGTTTGCCAGTACATCCACAAGACCCATAAAGGCCATTTCTTTATAATGTCTGACCAGTGTCCCTCCCACTTCAAGCATTTTATCGCCACCAAAAAAACGAAATTCAGTATTTGTATCAAGATTTTGCAATTCCTTCATCAGATTTGAGGCATGCAAATCGCCCGAAGCTTCTCCTGCAATTAAGTAATACTTCATAGTCTAATGCTTTTTTTCCGAGGAAACAGCTCCTTTTTTGATCATACGAGTTTCAGAATAACAATGATAAAACCTGCAATAAACATGGCCATAATTATTCCTCTGGCTGATTTCAGATAATTCTTCTGAATGAATAAAAAAAACAGTGCTAAATTCGGGATAAGGCTCAGGCTAATTACTTTAGGCAAATTCCCTATCTGAAGATTCAGCCTTATGTATTCAAAAAAACCGTAATCATTCTTTTTTATTGCAAAAATGATAATCAGGAGCATCAAAGGTAAAAGAATTCCTGCCGTTATCCCTGTTCCAATTCTATTGGCCTTTTGAGAGGACATTAAAGATCCCATTTCTTGAGTTTTTCAATATAATGATGAGCAGTTAAATCAACAGTTACAGGGCAAACCGAAACATAATTATTTGCAAGAGCATATTCATCAGTGTCATCAGAATTCGGTTCTTCGTTATGATAATAGCCGGTAAGCCAAAAATATTCACCATTATGCGGATCCACCCTGCGATCGAATTCTTCCTTCCAGTAACCTTTTGCCTGACGCCCGATTTTAATTCCTTTAATAGCCTCACCATTCATTTCGGGTATGTTCACATTCAGACATACCCCATGATCGAGACCTTCTTTAAGCACACGGTCGATGACCTTCCTCGCAATATTTTTTGCTTCAGAAAAATCGGCATCAGGAGCATAACTGGACAAAGACAATCCAACAGAAGGCACCAGGTTCACACAGGCTTCCATAGCCGCAGCCATAGTTCCGGAATAGACCACCGATGCCGAAGCATTGGAGCCATGATTTATTCCTGAAAGCACTAAATCGGGTCTGCGCTGGAGTACATGATTAAAACTCAGTTTCACACAATCGACGGGTGTTCCTGCACAACTATAAACCGTTAAACCTTCCTCTTCTTTAAGTTTTTTAATTCTTAAGGGACTCTTTATGGTTATTGCGTGCGACATTCCCGACATAGCTTCCAGGGGAGCTACAACCAAAACATCACCAAACTCTCTTGCTACTTCAATCAGACAATTTATGCCTTTGGCATGAACGCCATCGTCGTTGGTGATTAAAATTAATTTCTTTTCTTTCACAATCTTTATTTTAAGATACAAAAATATTGAAAAGCCTTGGATTTCCAAGCGGTTAAAATGCAAGGCGCAGAAAAAGATGGAATTCCTGTAAATAATTTATACTTTTGCTGCTCACATTTATCCAATAAAAAAACATGAAAATTTCTTATAACTGGCTGAAAGATTATATCGACTATCTACCTGAACCTGAAGAATGTGCTAAAATTTTAACCGATATCGGATTAGAGGTTGAAGGCTTTGAAAAATTTGAATCGGTTAAAGGTGGACTCGAAGGTGTTGTTGTTGGCCAGGTTCTTAGCTGCAAACCTCATCCGAATGCTGACAATCTGAGTGTAACAACAGTAAACACGGGTACAGAAGTCCTGCCTATCGTTTGTGGAGCCCCAAATGTTGCCACGGGACAAAAAGTGGCTGTGGCTGTAGTTGGCACCACTTTATATATGGGTGATGAAGAATTAAAGTTGAAAAAAGTTAAAATACGGGGTGAAGTTTCTGAAGGAATGATCTGTGCTGAGGACGAGCTGGGGATTGGAACCGACCATGAAGGAATTTTGGTTTTGGATCCAAAAACAGAAATTGGTACTCCTGCCAGCGAGTATTTTAAGATTGAAAAAGACGTGGTTTTTGAAATTGGACTTACACCAAACCGTATTGATGGTGCCTCACATTATGGAGTAGCCCGCGATCTGGCTGCTTTCCTTAAGCAACATAGGGAAGTAAATCTTGCCATACCGGATGTTAATACCTTCAAACCTGATAACAATAAAAATCCGTATCAGGTAATTATTGAAAACAAAGAAGCTTGCATACGGTATTCCGGTATTACAATTTCAAATGTTGCAATAAAAGAATCGCCCGAGTGGTTGCAGAATAAACTTAAAGCTATCGGACTTAAACCTATAAATAATGTGGTGGATATAACCAATTTTGTGCTTCACGAAACAGGTCAGCCGCTTCATGGATTCGACGCCGACAAAATTGCCGGGAAAAAAGTCATCATTAAAACCCTGGCAGAAGGAACAAAATTTGTTAGTCTCGACGAGAAAGAACGAATATTGTCTTCAGAGGACCTGATGATTTGTAGTGAAAAAGAAGGCATGTGTATTGCCGGGGTATTTGGGGGAATCGATTCGGGCGTGAAGAATAGCACAAAGAATATTTTCCTCGAAAGCGCTTGTTTTCATCCGGTTTATGTTAGAAAAACTTCGAAAAGGCATTTACTTAACACCGATAGTTCCTTCAGGTTTGAAAGAGGATCGGATCCCAACATTACGGTTTATGCATTAAAAAGAGCCGCAATGCTGATAAAAGAACTGGCCGGTGGCGAAATAAGTTCCGAAATCGTGGATGTTTATCCTGATCCGGTTGCCGATTTTGATGTAAATCTAAGCTATGAATACCTGAATACCCTCATAGGCAAGGAAATTGAAAGAGAAAAAGTAAAAAGCATTCTTGAAAATCTTGACATAAAAGTCGTTTCTGAAACAAAGGAAGGATTGGAACTGAAAGTCCCTCCCTATCGCGTCGATGTTCAACGACCCGCTGATGTGGTAGAAGAAGTTTTACGAATTTACGGCTATAATAACATAAGTTTTCCTGATGGGGTGAGATCGAATTTATCCTACTCACAAAAACCGGATATTGAAAAAGTAAATCATCTAAGTGCAGAACTACTCAGCAATATTGGTTTTAATGAGATCATGTCGAATTCATTAACGAAATCTTCATATTACGAAACAGCTGAAAGCAAAGATGAATCGCTGGTTCGTATATTAAATCCCCTTAGCAATGATCTGAATTGTATGCGAAAAACGCTTTTATTTGGCGGACTGGAGGCTGTTTCATACAATATCAACCGTAAGAATTCATCATTGAGATTCTTTGAATTTGGAAATACATACAGCATAAATACTAAGGTTCAGAGTAATGATCCGCATAAAAAATACTTCGAAGAAAAACATCTGGCTCTTTTCCAAACCGGAAGTAATCTTTCCGGGAACTGGAAAACAAAGGAAACAGATTCCGACTTCTTCCAGTTGAAAAGTTACGTAGAACTTTTGCTTAAAAGATTTAATCTACAAGCTGTGGATCTGGTTCAAAATGAAACGGATAATGCTGAATTATCACAAGGATTAAAGTATAGCAAAAATAATAAGCTTTTAGTCGAATTCGGGAAGGTAAAAGATGATTTAGTAAGAAAATTCGAGATAGAACAGGAAGTGTTTTATGCCGATTTTCATTGGAACAACATCCTTCGAATTCTGGGCACCCATAAAACACAATTCGTCCCTTTAACTAAATTCCCAGAAGTCCGCAGAGACCTTTCTATGATTTTAGATCAGAGTGTGAAGTTTGAGGATTTACGACAAAGCGCCTTAAAATCGGAGCGAAAACTCCTGCGAAAAGTGGATATCTTCGATGTATATGATGGTGATAAGATTGAAAAAGGAAAGAAATCTTATGCCTTAAGCTTTATTTTACAGGATGAATATAATACACTAACAGATAAACAGATAGACAAGGCAATGAAGAACATTGCCAATTCACTCGAGAGGGAGTTGGGAGCTCAGATTCGGGTGTAATTGGTGGGGTTCCCAATTGCAATCGGGGTCGGTAAAGTAATGGCTCCCGGACTTGTTGAAGGGATTAAGGCTTAGAAATGAAACGCTAATAACATGGCAATCATTAAACACATTATCGGAGATATTACCAAGGTAAAATGCGATGCCATAGTTAATGCGGCAAACAGTTCTTTACTTGGAGGAGGTGGAGTTGATGGAGCCATTCACCGGGCTGCCGGACCTGAATTAATGGAAGAATGCCGGAAACTCAATGGTTGCTTTACCGGTGATGCTAAAATTACCTCTGCCTATAATCTTCCGGCCAAATATGTTATTCATACGGTTGGACCGGTTTGGTATGGGGGTACTAAGAATGAAGCGGAAAAATTAAGGTCTTGTTATATAAAAAGTCTGGAGCTTGCCAGAGAATATGGTTGTAAAAGCATTGCTTTTCCCGGAATAAGCACAGGCGTTTATGGCTATCCCATACGGGAGGCTTCAATCGTTGCTGTATCAGCAGTGAATGATTTCATACAGGAGAATAATTTCAACATCGAGATAATATTTGTAAGCTTTAGTGAATTAAATCATTCCATATTTGAACAAATCCTTAAATAATTGTTTTATTAATGTATCATAATTTCTGCGTGTGAAATGCATTTTGTAATTTCGTTATATGTTTCCTGCCAGCTGAAATTAGTACGAATGTCATATTCACAGAACCAAGTTAAAAGAACTACCTAAAAAAGACATGACACAAGCTAACAAGGTTAAGAAATACCTTTCTTTGGTAAAATTCAGTCATACGATTTTTGCCATGCCCTTTGCCATAACAGGATTTGTTTTAGGCATTAAACACAGCAATGAACCGGTCCGATGGAGCCTGTTTATTTTAGTAGTTTTGGCTATGGTTTTTGCCCGAAATGCTGCTATGGCTTTTAACCGCTGGGCCGACAGGGAACTTGACAAACTTAATCCACGTACTGCTTTAAGAGAAATTCCTGCAGGGATTGTTAGTCCGGGATCAGCACTCTTCTTTGTTGTATTGAATTCTATTTTATTTGTTTCTGTTACATTCTTCATCAATAAATTAACTTTTTACCTTTCTCCAATTGCCCTCATAGTTATATTAGGTTATAGCCTTACTAAGAAATTTACAAGTCTCTGTCATTTTATTCTTGGAATTGGACTTTCCCTTGCCCCTATCGGTGCCTATTTATCGGTTACCGGCTCTTTTGATCTTTTACCTGTTTTTTATTCCATTCTGGTTTTATTTTGGGTGTCAGGATTTGATATGCTTTATGCACTACAGGATGAAGAGTTCGATCAAACTATGAACTTAAAGTCAATGGTGGTGAATTTAGGGAAATCAGGTGCTATCAAACTTTCTGTTATCACACATGCAGTTTCAATTGTCATGATATTTCTCATAGGATTTAAAGCTGAGTTTGGGCTGTGGTATTGGCTCGGAAGTTTTATTTTTGCAGGTTTACTTGCATATCAGCACATGATTATAAAACCTAACGACATAAGCAGGATAAACCTTGCTTTTGCCACTACCAACGGAATTGCAAGCATTGTTTTTGCTGTATTTAATATTACAGAAATTCTTTTCATGTAATTCAATTGTATAAATTTACTTTTTCTGAAAAATAATGTATCTTAAAAACTATTGAAAACGTAAATAGTCAGGTTTTTGCCCATTCCATGATCAAAAAAAAATACCTATGAAAACATTTATTATCCTCATTCTTATATTCTTAAGTTCCAATCTTTACTCACAAAAAGACCCTTACCTTCTAAAAAATATTAAAGCCTCCGACAGAGTAAATGCAATCGCCTTTTCTCCCGATGGTGCAAAAATACTGGCTGGGTTTAATGACGGTTCTGCAGAAATAATTGATATTGCTTCAGGCAAAACAGAAGTTAAAGTGGCCGATCACTGGAAAGGAGTTATGGATGTGGAAATGGATCCCAAGGGCAAATATTTTATGACTGCCGGGGATAATACCATTAAAATTTGGTCTCCTGAAGGCGACAGAATATATAATCTGAAGAAACATACAACTACTATCTATACCGCAGATATAGATCCTTCGGGCACCTACATGATAAGTGCTGCTGTTAGTCCTGCTTTTAAATACTGGGATGTATTAAAGGGTGAATTTAAAGAAGATGTAATGACAACCGGCGATCGTACCATGACTGTGCGTTACAGCAGGGACGGTAAACGAATTGCAAGTGGCTCAAGCGATCATATTATTACCATTTGGGATGCAGAATCTTTTGAAAAAATTATGGAATTGAAGGGGCATTCAGATGATATTTTCGCGGTTGATTTTAGTCCGAATGGCAAACTCCTTGCCAGTTGCTCGAAGGACAAAACCATACGAATTTATGATCTTGAAAAAGGAGAACTGCTGAGGATTTTAAGCGGTCATAAAAACTTTGTAATGGATGTTGAATTTGCCCCCGATAATCAACATCTTGTATCCTGTTCTTTCGATAATGAAATAAGGATTTGGGAGGTGCCCACCGGGAAAAATATGTATTCATTTATTGATCATGAGCTTGCCGTTACAGATATTTGTTTCTCACCCGACGGCAGTCAGATTGCTTCTGCCTCTCACGACGAAACCATTAAAATCTGGAAATACACTTCTGAGATATTTGTTGATTTCTACTACAGCGATGAGGTAATTGCTGAAATGGAAGAAATGGAAGAATTTCGACCTAAGGAAAAAGCCGAAAGCAAATCAGATTATCTGCAAAGACAAGAAAAAGCTGCTCAGTTGAAATCTGAGATTTATGCAAAATACTATGAAAGGTATAAAAAAGCCATTGCTGACTCGAGTCTGCCCGGAATGAATAAATAAATGCTAAGTAACAGCTGTATAATTCTGTTATTCAGACTTCATTTTTTATAAATTTGCATTTGAAATTATTTCAATGCAAATGGTAACTCATACCTATATCTCCCATAAAGTTCTTATCCGGAACATTAAAAACCGCGATTCATTCTAGCCTGTAGCAATTTTCTTCAGTACAGGTATACTGTCTATTGTTTTTCAAACACTCTGTTGTACTTTCTTTGTCATTTGACAATTTTTATGTATTAGCATACTATCACATCACCGCAACATCGCACTATTACATCAAATCATGAAACTCCCATTCGCAGAACCCTATAAAATTAAGTCCGTGGAAACGGTTCAGAAAAGCACTCTGAAGCAACGGACTCAATGGATAAAAGAAGCAAAATATAATTTATTCAACCTGAAAAGCTCCAGTGTTTTTATTGATTTATTAACCGATTCAGGAACCGGAGCCATGAGTAATAATCAGTGGGCAGCGATTATGCAGGGCGATGAAAGTTATGCAGGATCCAGTTCATTTTTCGAGTTGAAAGACAGGGTGAAAAAAATTTTCGGATTTGAATATTTTCTTCCAACCCATCAGGGACGGGCAGCAGAAAATGTTCTTTTCTCTGCCATGATTAAGGAAGGTGATATTGTGCCCGGGAATGCTCATTTCGATACCACCAAGGGACATATTGAATTTCGGAAAGCAACAGCAGTGGACTGCACCATTGATGAAGCAAGCGACACTTCTTCACTCCATCCCTTTAAAGGAAATATTGATCTTAAAAAACTTGAAAAAGTTTTGAAAGAATATGGGAAAGAAAAAATTCCTGTAATAATTATAACCGCCACATGCAATACGGCGGGTGGCCAGCCTGTTTCTCTCGAGAACATTACGGCTGTTCATAAACTCGCCTGGGATTATGAAATACCCGTAATAATTGATGCTGCACGTTTTGCGGAAAATGCCTATTTTATTAAGCAACGTGAAGAAAAATACAAAGATTTCAGTATCCCAGAAATTGTTAAAAAGATGTTTTTTAATAGCGACGGGATGACCATGAGTGCAAAAAAAGATGGGATAGTCAATATTGGTGGATTCATAGGACTTCGAAACGAAGAATTATACCGGAAGGCAACCACCTTTAATATTATGTTTGAGGGATTCATAAATTATGGAGGAATGGCCGGCCGGGATATGGCAGCCCTGGCTGTTGGCCTCAACGAAGTGCTTGACGAACAATACCTTGAATCACGTATTCGTCAGGTGGATTATCTGGGACAAAAACTCATTTCATACGGGATCCCGGTGCAACAGCCTATTGGTGGACATGCCGTATTTGTTGATGCCACAGAATTCTACAAGCACATCGACATCAATGAATTTCGTGCACAAATACTAGCCATTGAGTTGTACCTTGAATCGGGTGTACGGGGTGTGGAAATTGGAGCATTATTAGCCGACCGTGACCCGATAAGTCGTAAAAACAGGTTCCCAAAAGTGGAAATGCTTCGCCTTGCTATTCCACGACGGGTATATACCTATAATCACATGGATTATGTGGCAGCAGCATTGAAAAATGTTTTCGATAGAAGGCATGATATTAAAAATGGATATCAAATCATTCAGGAAGCCCCTATTATGAGGCACTTCACTTTAGAATTAAGGAAGATTTAGAAAGGCCTGTTTGAACAAATAACCTGCAAATTCCTTATTACTTTGATGTATAGATATATTTCTTCATCTTTGCATCCTTTTAAATCTATTGAATGAAAGATCTTACCGTTGGCAGGGAGGGAAGGAACATCCTTATTTTTACTATTCCACTATTGATCGGGAGCGTATTCCAGCAGATGTACAATATTGTTGACAGTATTGTAGTTGGGCGCTATATTGGAAAAGAAGCCTTAGCTGCAATTGGTAATGCGTTTCCAATTATGTTCACCCTTATTGCGCTTATCATCGGAATTGCTTTTGGAGGAACTATAATAGTTTCACAATATTTTGGGGCAAAAGACTACGATAAAGTAAGGAAAACCATAGGAACCATTTATATCCTCATGTTTTCTATGGCTGCATTTTTATCCCTTATCGGACTAGTTTTTCTTGATCCGATTCTTTCACTTGTTGATATCCCCGCCGAGATTTACGATCAGGCAAAAGCCTATATTCAGATTATTATTGGAGGCATAATCGTTTTCTTCGGATTCAATGGTACAACAGCTATTTTACGTGGTTTGGGCGACAGCAAGACACCCATGTATTTTATGATAATTTCAACCATAGCAAATATTTTTCTAGACATATTATTTGTAGTAAAATTTCAATGGGGAATTGAGGGAGCAGCCTGGGCCACAATTATCTCGCAGGGAGGAGCATTTATAACAGCGGTTATTTACCTGAACAAAACTCATAAACTTATTTCAATCAGAATAAAAGATTTTGTTTTTGATTATAAAATATTTATTCAAACATTGCGTATCGGGCTTCCAACAGGTTTTCAACAAACTTTTGTTGCTCTTGGTATGATGGCTCTTATAAAAATTGTTAATAATTTTGGAACCGATGTAATTGCGGCCTATTCTGTAGCCGGCCGGATCGATGCCATCGCCATGCAACCGGCCATGGTTTTTAGTCAGGGTCTTGCAGCCTTTGTCGGACAAAATATTGGAGCAGGGAAACAAGAGAGGGTAAAAAAGGGCTTACGGGCTACTCTGTTAATGTCGTCAGCTGTATCGATTGTTATAAGTCTGTTGATTATCAGTTTTCGATCAGGATTAATGGTACAGTTTAACAGCGATCCGGAAGTGATAAGGATTGGTGGTGAATATTTGCTCATTGTTAGTGCATTTTACATACTTTTCTCCATAATGTTTACCTATGGTGGTGTTCTGAGAGGTGCTGGCGACACCTTAATTCCTATGTTCATCACTCTCTTTGCCTTGTGGGTTATCAGAATACCTATTGCCTGGTGGCTTTCAGGGAAAATTGGGGAGACCGGCATTTGGTGGGCAATACCTATGGGACTGGCTACGGGAGCACTATTTTCATACCTGTATTATTTAACCGGGAGATGGAAAACAAAGGCTGTCACAAAACCACGTGGACAAATGGAAGTGTCCCTGAGTCAAAAATAGCCATTCTCAATTCCCAATTTACCGATATTTACTAACTTTGTATATCACAAAAAAAATAAAGAATGCTTCATTCTATGACAGGCTATGGTAAAACTGAGGTTAGCTTAGCCGATAAAAAAATAACCGTTGAGATTAAGTCGCTGAATAGTAAGAATATAGACACGAATCTTAAAGTCCCTAATATTTACAGAGAAAAAGAGCTGATTATTAGAAATCTGATTCATAATGAACTTAAAAGGGGTAAAATTGAGTTCAATATCCATTATGAATTAAATGAAGGCGTAAATCCAACGGAGATAAATCAGAAAGTTTTCAAAAATTATTACAAACAATTAATTGAATTAAAGAAAGAGCTGGGAATTGAGAAAGCAGATCTTTTATCTACAATAATGAGATTACCTGATACCCTTTTAATAGAAAAATCAGAATTAAATGAAGAGGATTGGCTAAAGATAGAAGCCGGAATTATTGATGCCCTGAGTCAGGTGAACGAATTCAGGAAACAGGAAGGCTTGTCGATGCAGGAAGATTTGCTTTTACGTTCTAAAAATATTCTTGAACTTAAAGATTCCCTCCTACCCTTCGAGACACGCCGCATCGAAAAACTAAAGGAAAGAATATTTAAATCGATGGAGGAATTCCTTCCTTCTGAAAAAATAGATAAGAACCGTTTTGAACAGGAGATGATATTCTATATTGAAAAACTGGATATCAGCGAAGAAAAGGTCCGTTTACTTAATCATTGCCAGTACTTCAATGAAACAATTGAAAAGGATCCAGAACCAGGGAAAAAACTGGCATTTATTTCACAGGAAATCGGTAGGGAAATAAACACAATAGGATCGAAAGCCAATGATTCGGATATGCAACATATTGTTGTAAAAATGAAAGATGAACTGGAGAAAATTAAGGAGTTAACTTTAAATATTCTTTAAATGAACGGGAAACTGATCATTCTCTCTGCGCCTTCAGGATCGGGAAAAACGACCATCGTTAAATCTTTGCTCGCAAAAATTCCCGGTTTGAGTTTTTCAATCTCAGCCACCAGCCGGTCAAAAAGAGAGAATGAAACAGATGGAAAAGACTATTATTTTATAAGTGCTGAAAATTTCAGGCAGAAAATAAAACAGAATGAATTTATTGAGTGGGAAGAGGTATATCCTGAAAGGTTTTACGGAACCCTCAAGACAGAAGTAGAACGCTTATGGGATAATGGACAGCATGTAGTTTTCGATATTGACGTTCAGGGGGGGATAAATTTAAAGAAGAAATTTGGCGAAAGAGCCCTGGCCCTTTTTATAAGTGTTTCTGACATAAAAATTCTTGAACAAAGACTTCGGAACCGTTCTACGGAAACCGAAGAAAGCCTGAAAGCAAGGCTGGTAAAAGCCGAAGAAGAAATGAGCTATGCGAAGGAATTTGACAAAATTATTATTAACGATAAACTTGAGCAGGCTGTTGAAGAATGTTACCGATCGGTTAAGGAGTTTATTTGATTGGTGTGGCCTGAGTACCAATAGTTTGGGGGGTAGTGTGGTGATATAGTTTTAGAGAAATAGCGCGGACTTACCTGAAATGAGTTTCAGGGACACAAATTAAAGCAATCAAAAAATAGCAAGCGGTAAGCATGAAAACAGGACTTTTCTTCGGATCATTCAATCCAATTCACAACGGTCACATGGCCATTGCTGAGTATATTATCGAGAATACCGATCTGGAGGAACTGTGGTTTATAGTAAGTCCGATGAATCCTTTGAAAAAGAAAAAAACTATGTTAGAGGATCACCACAGACTTGAGCTTGTTTATTTGGCCGTTGGGGATGATATAAGGTTTAAAGTGTCTGATATAGAGTTCAGTATGCCTAAACCTTCTTTTACGGTTGACACTTTAACTTACCTCTCAGAAAAATACCCTAATCGCGAATTTGAAATCATTTTGGGTTCCGACAATCTTATGAATTTTCATCGATGGAAAAACAGTGAAATTCTAATCCAGCATTATAAGCGATTGGTGTACCCCCGACATGGGAATGAGATGCCAGACATACTTAAACACAAAAATATTGAGATTGTGCAGGCTCCAAGGATAGAAATATCCTCCAGTTTTATCCGTGAATCCATCTCAAAAGGTAAAAAAGTAAAATTCTTTATGCCTTTGGCTGTATGGAATTATATAGATGAGATGAATTTTTACAAGTAGAATTAATTCAGTAATTTGAGTAACAAGTATTCCACTGATCATTTTTCAAAGGATAATCGAGTAGGTAGAGGGATTACTCCCTCGCCCTCTCACACCACCACGCATGCTCTCGCACGTGGCGGTTTCAGTTAATAGTTAAACTTTTCGAAATTTAATGACAAATTAAATAAGTTTAGTTCTCTAAACCAAGA
>JAIOZM010000126.1 GCA_021740585.1 Bacteroidales bacterium | reverse complement strand
TTGGTTCAGGAAGGGTTAATTTCAACCGAAGCGTGTTTGGAAAAGGAGATGTGAGTTTTGAGGGTTGTGAGCATAAAGAAGGTAAAATTAGTATGAAAAGGGCGAAATTTGAATCTGGCCTCCTGAGTTTTGAACAGGCTGAAATGGGAAATATTGAACTGAGTTTTGATAAAACCGATTTTGGAGAAAACTCTGTCTCTTTTTATAACGGACAATTTCAGACTTTATCGTTTCAACAATGTCATCTCGACCATTATACCGATCTCAGGGTTAAACGTTGTTATTCCATCGACCTTTCTAATACCATTATACGTGATATTATAGATTTAAAACCTTTCGAATTTGATGAAGAAATTACCAAAATTTACTTCGGTGGAATGAGGCTTATCGGAAGAATATATATCGACTGGAAAAAAAATAATGTGCTCAATCTGATTAAAAATCAGGACGATTCAGATAATGCTTTAAAGGCTGAGCAATTCAGAACCCTTAAGGAGAACTTTAGTGTTTGCGGTCAATATTCTGATGAGGATCTATCCTACCTGCAATTTAAAAGGCATGAAGCTAAAGCAGAACTCGAAGAATACCTGGGGAACAGCAAGCTTGCCTTTTTATGGGCTTATCCCTTCCATTTTGTGAAGCAAATAATTTTAGACAGGGCCGGCCATTATGCCACTAATCCTGCCCGTGTAATACTTTCCATGCTGGTTACCCTTACTCTATTCAGCTTTATTTACTTTTTACTAATACTAAGCCATGCGGGTGATATTATTGAATCGGCCAGTCATCCCCATATTCTAACCGCTCTTGAAAGGGGTATTTATCATAGCACCATCACTTTTTTCACTATAGGGTACGGAGATTATTTCCCCGATGGAGTGTTACGATGGATTTCAGGTCTCGAGGGATTTACAGGCGTGTTTTTAATGTCGTATTTCACAGTTGCTTTCGTTCGAAAAATATTAAGATAGCGGCTAACCATTATCTTCAGGGCCTTTCCTGTGACAAATATCTAAATATGGACAGTATTTGCAACGATCTTCATCTTCTGTTTGACTATAATCAATTTCAGGATTGTAAATTTCAGCAATAAGTTTAATCAAATGATCCTGGAAAAATTCCTTATAACTTAGGAAATCAGCCGGATAGGCGGCTAATGATTTATTCTTCGGATAAATTCTGAAGTTTTCACTAAATAAGCTATTTGTCAGATAGATTCCAGGATATAATGAGCTAAGATCAGGATATTTTTCTGAATATAACCATGAATAAAACATGGTCTGAAATATTCCTTTAAAGTGTTTGCTACCCCAGTTATTCGAATCAAAAATCTGTTCTACGGAATCAAAATCTAAATCGACTTTCCCCGTTTTATAATCAATGATATGCAATTTCCCTTCCCTGTTGTCAACACGGTCTATTTTCCCGCCTAACTTAACAAACCCAATATCTGGGATTTCAGGACTGGAAAGATCAATAATTTCTTCACTTTTTATATAGGTGAAAGGACAAAGTTCCCTATCGGTTTCGAGTGTTTTCCGAACTAATTTCCGGATAAGCTCAAAAATAATAATATTCCTGCCTTCAGGTTTAACTTCAGCGTCCGGATTGCCGGTTTTTAAAAATTCAGAACGAAAGGCTTTGTTGAGCTGAAATTCAATATTTTTATCTTGCATCAGAGCTTTAAAATCATCCTTTTGCAATAATGTATTATTCTTTTCCTCGTAAATATGTTCCATAGTCTTATGAAACAAACTACCAAAGCCGGCAGCATCTATATCTTCAGTTACTTCATCTTCTTCCTTAATTCCGGCTATGTATGAAAAATAGAACCTTAGACTGCAATCCATATACGTAGTTAAAGCAGAAGGAGAAAGGTATTTTGTTGCTTCAGGATTCCTGAACTTATTCATCAAAGCCAAAACTTCGGGAGTTTTGCTGATTGAAATTCCAAGATTGTCTTTTTCAAGTATTTTAAAAGAGGGGGTATGAAACTTCAGATGATGATTTGTGAGATATTCCAGTTGATAAATATATCGTGACGGCTCACCCGATTTCAGTCCTTCTGCACTGGAGTTGTACAAAATACTTACCTTTTCAGCTCTCTGCATCAAACGGTAAAAATAGTATGCATAGATGGCATCCTTTTCTTCTTTTCCCGGCAATTCGAAGGCATAGCGTAAATTTGCAGGGATATAACTAAGGGATTGACTACCAGCCGGCATTACTCCCTCATTCATGGAAAGCAGGATAATGTTTTTGAAATCGAGCAAGCGTGATTCGAGAATTCCCATAAGCTGAACCCCTTTTAAAGGCTCACCGGTGAAAGGAATATTATAGGATGATAAAATTTTTCTGAAGATTCGTATAAAACTATCAAGCGAAGCCACAGGAGCCTGATCGGCAAACAGATTTGAAATTTTTACCAATCGTGTCTTCAATAAATATATATACTCTTTTTCAAGCTTGAGTTCGATATTGCCCACGGCAATTTGCTCCAATAAAGATTCCAATAAATTTTTAAGGTAATGCAGCATTTCAGCCGGACTCTCAACCTTTTGTATTATACTTTTCAGAATCTTATCGTTTTCAAAGCTATCCGGATCGATATAAATTTTATTCTCCCTATGAATTTCAGTAATCAGGGCCTGAGTTTCCTTACCGTAAATGGTAATTAAATACTGATGATTTAAAACAGAAAGTATGTCTCTGAAATAGAATTTTTTGTTTGATCTCCTGCGGTTAAAATTTTGTTGCATTCGTAAAACCCCATCAATAAAACTATAAATCTGGGTTAGTCTGAAAGGCAGTCCCATGGTAATATTTAGAAATTTCAACTCTTCGGGCAGGGAGGTTAAAACAGCGGGTAGCAGAGTCTCATCACCGAGAATAACAGCGGTATCGTTTAATTCTTCCAACTGCGCGTTTCGTCTGTCTTTCAACAAACTATGCACCTGTTTTGCCTGTAAAATACCAGATGGCAGACTGTAGATATCCACATTCTTTGGCCTGCTTAACCCATTAAAACCAGGATCAAAATCTGTGCTGTGAGGAAACTCCCTTAGGTTCTTTCTGAGAAAGCTACCTGCTTCTGATACTTTTTCGTTTACATAACTTTGGTCATAGTCCCAGTAAAACTCACCCAGTCTGCTGTCGCGCAAATGCTTGAAAATTATTGTTTCTGACTTATTTAAGGCATTGAAGCCAACCACAATAATTTTCTTCCATGGACCAGCAAAAGGTTCGTTCTGCATAATATTTTCAGCAACCTGCCTGTACATCATTCCTTCGTAGGCTATTCCCTTGTTTTTTAAAGAATTTCTAAAATGATGGTAAACCGGAAGCAGGGTTTTCCATATCTGCAGGAAATAATCTTTGTGCTTGCTTGATTTTTCAGGATTAAAATTTCTCCAAAACTTTTGTATGTATTGCTTTTGTTCTTCAGAAAGGTAGTCGAAAACCGTATCAATTTCCTTCAAATTCGAGAGATTTGTAAAAATTTGGTTGGCATTTACTAGATATTTATCGATATCGTCGAAATCACTCACCATCATCTCACCCCAGGAATAAAACTCATCGAAACTTTCAGAATCAGCCACCAATTCATTATAGGATGAATACACGGTAAAAGATAGCTCCAGTGGATCTGCCTTTTCGAGTCCTGAGAAACGGCTCACAAAATCGCTCATGGTAATCATTTCGGGCAGCCACCCAGGTTTTTGAAGTGCTTCGGTAAGATAGTTTTTAAAAAACAACATCGATCTCCTGTTTGGAAACAGAAAACAAAATTCGTCCATATTGCCTTCGTATTTGACAACCAGATATTTCGAAAGATATTTTAAAAAATTATCCATTTACACAGCTTTATAAAACTTTCCCTGCCAGCTATTCTTTTGCTCCAGCATTTTTTCAAATTTATTTAAAATTATGTCGTATCGCATTCCCCATGATTCCCTCAAATTATACTGCTTAACGGTTTCACCTGCAATGCGTTCTATAACTATTTCCGGACTAAGCCTTTCAATAAATTCAATCATCAACTCTAAATATACAGTAAGTTTAAATTCGTGATAGAACCCCGGATTTTTTAAATAGTCTTTTGCCATTTGCGTTCCTTTTACCATTTGAAGCTGATGAAATTTTAACTGATCTGGTTTCAATTCCGATAAAATTTCAGCTTCATTGAGTATCATCTCTCTGGTTTCCCCCGGCAATCCAATGATCATGTGCCCACCGGTTCTGATTCCTCTTTTTCTGCTTTCCTCAAAAGCCAATCGGGTGGTTTTATAATCATGTCCTCTATTTATTTTTACAAGTGTTTCATCGTAGCAGGATTCGATACCAAATTCAAGAGTTACATATATTTTCTCATTTAGTTCTGCCAGATAATCCAATATTTCGCTATCCACACAATCGGGGCGGGTTCCAATAACGATTCCAATTACCGACTCATTCTCCAAAGCCTCTGAATACCTTTCCTTTAATACAGACAGTTCAGCATAGGTATTTGAAAAAGCCTGAAAATAAGCCATAAAAGAAGTTGATTTATTGTATCTTTTTTCATGGAATTCTATGCCCTGAGCGATTTGGATTGCAATGCTTTTTTGCGGTTCGCAATAGGATGGATTGAAGGCATTGTTGTCGCAATAGCTACATCCTCCTCTCCCCTTTGTTCCATCACGATTTGGACAGGTGAAACCCGCATCGATGGTTAATTTCTGAACCCGGCTGCCAAACCTGTTCCTTATATATTCTGAGAAGGCATTGAACCTTCTTTCATGCTTCCATGGATATTCACTAATCTGATTCATTGCTTCACCTCCTCCAATTCATTCAAAGAATAATACCAAAGAAACATACGAATATCTTTATAGTTTTGGGTTTTTAGAAGCTCCTTATAATCCTTCATTTGTTTATGATGCTCACTGCTTTTTATCTTGCCAAATTTGTAATCGAGTATAATGGCGTGACCTTCTTTTAGCATAAAACGATCGGGGCGAAAAATGTTTCCTTTTCCATCCATTATATCAGATTCTGTTTTGCAATTCCATGATCCGGAGAACCAATCAGAAAAAGGCTCTGCCTTCAATTTACCCTCCAATTGTGATTTCATTTCATTGCTTTCATCACGAGTAATCAAGCCTTTAAGCCAGGCTTTTCGCAAGGCAGAATCCACGTCAGTTTTTGTTATGATGGAAGCAAAAATTTCATGCATTTGAGTTCCATATCCGGTTTTCTCTGAAATTTCTTCCTTCAGGTCAGACAAATAAATGTTTTTATGATTAAGACTGAGACTTATACTCTTTGAAGAAACAGGGTATTCTTTTAATAAGAAGGTGTTAATGTTATCAGATTCAGGGATTTCTGTTTTAGGTTTAGCCGGAACTCCGTAACTGAATACCAGATTTTCAGTATTGAAATTTTCAGTTAAACTGAGCATTGGATATTCTGAACTAATGGAAGCTGATTTCCTGTAAATTTCATAAACAAGCTCCGCCACAGATTTAATTCCCTTATCCGTTTTGCCAAGCTTTGAAAAGGAATGAAGTTCATTTTCAGCTCTTGTAAATGCCACATACATAAGATTTACATGATCGACAAACGACTTAAAAAGTTCCTCGAAGTATTCCTTTTTAAAACCGGTTTTTTTAAGACCTGAGCTATATTTTATTGGAATATTTGAAAAATCCTGCAGATCGGTTGATTTCGTCTCCGGCCACAAAATTGTATTTCTGTTGTACCCGCTTTTAGGTTCAAGCGTCCAATGCAGGAAGGGAATAATAACCACTTTAAACTGCAAACCTTTAGCCTTATGAATGGTCAGAATCTTTATTGCATCCTGTGATTCAGAGATACTCAGGGTAGACTTTTTCCCTGTTGATTCCCAATAATTCAGAAATGCATTGAGATCGCTGCTTTCCTTTCTGATGTATTCAAGAACAAGATCCTGAAACGATTGAATATAAGCAAGATTCGCTTCGTTCTGATTTAATTTGAATACAGATATTAACTCTTCGGTAAGTTCATAAAGTGCTAATTTCCGGAAGCTGTGATACTTTTTTTCAAAATCCTCAAGCTCTTTATCCTTGGATAAGTCCAATCCATTAAGATCATGACTGGTGAAAATATTATGAGCATAATTCTTGTTATCAGACAATCCCGATTGAAGATATATCAAGTATTCATGCTTTAGAAAGCTTTTGTTTAATTTATCAGATTTATGATTAAAATAACTTAAAAGGCTAATCAGAAATTTTACAGACGAACTATTTTCCAGGTATAATGAATCATTTGAAATAACATTAAAATTGTATTTCTGACCGGGATTGGATGAATCAGACATAAGTATTTTAGCAATATCTCTTCCTTCGCTTCCTTTTCTTACAAGAATGGTGATATCCCCGGCCTTGTATCCCCTGTCCTGCAATTGTCTGATTAATACAGGTATTTTCTCACTTAAGATTTCATTATACTCTGAATTATTAACTTCAGGAAAAAACTGATGACTGATATAGCCCTCTGTATTCAGGTGTTTTTTTGGTATTTGCTGACGGGCTTCCTCATAAACCTTTGAAATTAAATCAAGCCAGTATTGCTTAAATTCATCATCACTATTTTCAATGAGTTCATTCTCAATACTATTTTTCAGAAAAAAAGGAGTGTGATAGAAAACTGAGTTATTAAAAGCCACCAGATTTTTATCGCTGCGGTAATTAACGTCCAGGGCTCTGTGTTCTAATATGGATGCGGGAAATGACTGATCAACCATAGTGGCCAGTATTTTCCAGTCGCTGCTTCGCCATCTGTAAATTGCCTGTTTAACGTCGCCTACCAGAATATTAGAGTAACCTGAAGCCAGTGAGTTTTGAATCAGCGGATAAAAGTTTTGCCACTGGAATCCTGAGGTATCCTGAAATTCGTCGAGCATCAGGTGATTAAAGTAATTCCCCGATTTCTCGTAGATAAAAGGAGCTTCATTTTCAGCAATAATTTTTTTTAGAAACTTTGCAGAATCGGCAATGAGGAAGGAATTATTTTCCCTCACTATTTCCTGTATACGTTCCGAAATATTATTTAAAATCCCGAAGGCATAAATATTTTTCTGAATCGCCAGATTGGTGAAATAATCTTCCTTTTCTGCATCCCAATATGTAATAATTTCTTTAAGTAACAGTTTTAAACCTTTATTGTAACATTTTAAAATACTTTCTGTATGAGGAGAACCTTTTTTATATAAGACGGTTGGATCTTCTATTGCTTGCAAAGGTCGGATGCCGATTTCAAGTTCACTCAGAGGTTTCTGAATAACTTTTCTAAATATATTTGGCACCGACGTGTCGCCATATTTAAAATCAGAAACTTCAATCCCCTCATCCTCAATGATTTTTAATGCTTTCACGGCCCTGGTTTTAATATAACTATCAAAAGCAGTTATTTTTTTTCGGAGCTTATCTCTCAGTTCAATCAGCTTTTTTCTTTTCTCATCTGAGGAGGATTCGGTTTCTTGTATATGCTGATAGTTTTCGCTAAAAACTTCTTTTCCCAATTGAAATACGTCGGATTGAAAATTCCAGGATTTTCCATCTTCAAGTTTTTCCTCGGCAAATTGAATCAGCCATTTTCTCAGATCTTTATCCTCATCCATACCCAGCATAACCAGATCTACGGCTTCTGTTAATATTTTATTCTGGTTCAGCTCAAGATTATAGGCACCCTGAAGTCCAATTTCGCGGGTAAAACCACGAATAACCCATTGAAAAAACTTATCGATGGTCTGAACATAGAAGCTGGAATATTGATTTAGTATATGATTAAGAATATGTTCGGATTTCGTAATTACCTCTTTTTCATCCTTCGCAAAATTATTTTCAATTAAATGAAGTTTGTAATCCTTTGCATTTACATCGTCTTTACTTAATTCGAAAAGTTTCTGAAGGATACGGGATTTCATCTCTCCTGCAGCTTTGTTGGTAAAAGTAACGGCAAGAATACTCTTAAAAGAATCCGGTTTTTGGAAGAGATGTTCAATATAATTCAAAGCCAGATTGTAGGTTTTTCCCGATCCGGCCGATGCTTTATATACTTTTAAAAATTTATCTTCCATAATTATTTAAAGATATATAATTTAAATAATAAAGCCTGAGCATAAAAATCGAAAAAAACGGGATTTCCATCATACCCGATCTTCATTTCATCAAAGGGTTAAATTTTTCTTATAAAAATGGTGGTATTAATCAATGGAATAATTTATTTTTACTCTTGTACAAACTAACTTTAGTAATATGAAAAAAATACTTAGCTTTTTATTCCTTGGAATGCTTATTTCCACCACTGCTTTTTCACAGATGAATACAGGTAGTTATTTTTTATCGGGGAGCATTCCTTTAAATCTTCAATTGTATTCAGGTAATGATCTTGATGACTCAAATTACAAAGAGAGCGGGCAGGTTATTGGTTTTAGTCCAAAGGGAGGATATTTTCTTAAAAACCGTGTAGCTATTGGCGGAATTGTTGATTATTCTGTTAATCGCCTGGTAGAAGAATATACTTCTTTTGATGAAAAAACCACTTACAATACTTCACAGTTGTTGTTGGGTCCATTGGGAAGATTTTATTTCGAATACGGCACTTTCATGCCTTTTGCAGAAGCATTTTTAGGCATTGGCAGAAGTAATTCAAAATACACAGAGGAAATAACCGACGGAACTTTTAGTTCTGAGACAAAACACTCCGTTTTTAAAACAGCCGTAGGTGGTGGTGCGAATTACTTTTTGAACGATGCTATTGCTATGGAAGCCTTGCTCCAATTTTTCTGGGAAAAGCAAAAGCCAACTGAAGGAACCGGATCCGGCCACACCAGTACAGGGATTATGTTGCAGGTTGGGGTAAGTATTTATTTTGGGAGTATCTGATCTGCTTTATCTTACTGTTTGTAAGAAATGTCCTGTATAAATCCTGGGGCAGTGTCCCAGGTACTTTTTTGCATGAGATTCATTTTGAACAGGAATCAGCCAAACTTCCTGTGTATACTGAATGCGCAAATTGATATCAAAGCATTTTGAGTTTATGCCACAGATTTTTGTTTAGGGCTAACAGGAAAAGTGATAATCCTGATCAGGAACTTATTACCCCGGAACCGATTAATTCATTATTGGCATACCAGGCGGCAAACTGGCCGGGGGCAATTCCTCTCTGGGCTTCTTCAAACTTAATGTACATACCTTTTTCGACACGAATAAGGGAAGCTTTTTGAAGTGCCTGACGGTATCTTATTCTTACAAGATATTCGCGAGTTTCACCTAAACCCATTTCCCGGTCGGGTCGCACCCAATGCAATTCATTTTCTTTCAGGAATAATGCAGGTCTGAATAAACCGGGATGATCCTGCCCCTGTCCCACATAAATAATATTTTCTTGCACATCGGTTGCAATAATAAAGAGTGGCTCAACCTTACCTCCTATGTTCAGTCCTTTTCTCTGACCAATGGTATAAAAATGGGCTCCTTTATGCTTACCTGTGGGTATTCCTGAGGATCGATTATAGTGCCAGGGCAGGGAAATTTCAGATATATTATCATTTTCCCTATTCACAGCATAAATTTCCGAGTCTTTTGGGATTTCAATAACATCGCCTTCTTTAGCTACCAGCTGTTGTTGTAAAAAAGTTGGCAAATCGACTTTTCCCACAAAGCAAATGCCTTGTGAATCTTTTTTCTCAGCCGAAGCCAGTTTAAGCTCCCTGGCTATTTCCCTTACTTCAGATTTTTGCAAATGTCCGATTGGGAATAGCGTTTTAGAAAGTTGCTTTTGATTCAGCTGACACAAAAAATAGGACTGATCTTTTCCTTTATCGGCACCGGCAAGGAGTTGGAAATAGACTTTACCGCCCAGATTAATTTCAGATTTCTGACAATAGTGACCTGTTGCCACAAAATCAGCATTAAAGGGTTCCAGGGCTTTGATAAACTCATCGAATTTAATTTCACGATTACATAAGACATCCGGATTAGGGGTACGCCCCAAATCATATTCGGAGAACATATAATCGATAACACGTTTTTTATAAGATTTGCTCAGATCAACCACGTGAAAGGGAATATCGAGTTTTTTAGCGACGAGTTCCGCAAAGGTTACATCTTCATCCCAGGGACAATCGGCTTTAAGCAAACCTGTTTTATCGTGCCAGTTAACCATATATACAGCAAGAACATCATAGCCTTCTTTCTTTAGAAGGTATGCTGCCACACTGGAATCAACTCCGCCTGATAAACCGATTACAACCCGCTTTTTCATTGTATTATTTTAAAGAGCATGCAAATTTAGTGAAAAGTATTTAGTTAGTCTCAAATTATAGGAAGAACAAAAGGACCAGTTCCAATATTTTTGCCTGCGGCAAAAATATTGGGACTGGAGGGGTGTGGCGATCTCTAACCACGGGCTTCACCCGTGGTTGTTAATGTTTAAGCCTTTCAGGCTTATAGGAATTTTATTATAGCAAAGAAGTTGTTGGTTATGAAACATGGACTTCAAAGT
>JAIOZM010000125.1 GCA_021740585.1 Bacteroidales bacterium | reverse complement strand
CCTTCTGTTTGAAGGGCGATTTCATTTACTATATCAAAGCCAAGACGGTAGTGAAACTGTGTTGAAAATTTAAATTGTTTGTATTTGAATGCGGTACCAAATCCGCCCATAAAATCGGGATTCCCGTCGCCCAGAAAAACAGCATCGTTTATGTCGATAATACCGTCGTGGTTCACATCTTCGTATTTAGCATCCCCACCCTGAAATTCATATTCATCTTTATACATTACAGGTAAAGGCTTGCCATTGAGATCAAGTAGCTCGTAACCATTTTCATCTGTTGCGATTACATCTTCGTCACTGGCCCATACACCCAAATACTTAAAGCCATAGAATGATCCAACCGGTTGATCAATGGTAGCGCGCCTTGGGTAATCCCCATTCCCGACATTAAGAGATCTTTCTGAATTAAAATTCTCAGGAAATGAGATGAACCTGTTTGAATTATGTGAAATATTAAATTTCAGACTTAAATTTATATCCCTCGTTCTTACTATTGTGGAATTTATAAAAAGTTCCCATCCTTTATTCTGAATACTTCCTCCATTATAATATTTCAGAGTTGCATAACCAGATGAAGCTGGGATTTCATAATTTTTCCACAAGAGGTTTGAAGTAACAGCATCGTAAACATCAAAGGTAACTTCTAATCTGTTCTTAAAGAGTCCAAGATCTAATCCAATATTCCACGATTCTTTTGTCTCCCACTTAAAATTTGAAAGTTGCACCTGGGTTTGTTCAATGGTGACATCCTGAATATATTGTCCCTCAGTGTTATAAAGTCCAAACCGGGTAATACTATTGCCCATAGTGTTCCCCGACCTTCCCCAGCTAAGTCTTAGTTTACTCTGATTAACAAAACTCATATTCTTCAGCCATTCTTCCTGTTCCATTTTCCAGGCAAATGAGGCACTTGGAAACAGCGCCATTCTGTTATTTGCACCAAAAATTGAACTGGCATCTGCCCTTAAATTAAATGCCAGCACATAAGTATCTCTGAATTTATAATTGACATTAGAGAGGGCACCAATTTTCCTGTCGATTCCACTATTGCTGTAGAAACTAACAATTGGAGAATTTACAGCAGGATCAGAGATATTCAAAGAGGCTGATTTTGCTCCGGTTAGGGTTATATTTTCATAACTATCCTGTTCAATTTCCCATAAAAACACACCCGATAAAAAATGATTTTTAACTTTCTTCAGAGGCTGAATAAACAATTGAGTACGTGAAAGCAAAGTATTGTTCACCGAATTTCTTTCTTTGGCGTTATTAATCTGATCATCCAGCCAGTCGGCACCAATGGCAGAATAAGGAATAAATTCATTGATTTTGGTATTTTGATAACTGAAGGAAACGGTTTCAATCAAATCCATCCAGTCGAATACCTTATAATTCAATTTAAAACTATTTTGGATAATATTCCTTTTTGTATCGTTGGTACTAAGATTTCCAATTGCCACGGGATTAAAAAATTCATCACCTTTCCCCTGATAGCTATCGATAGGATTAAAATATTCCCCTGTAAGCTCTCCGTTTTCATTATATTCATAAATGCTCATATTCGGGGCCTTCACATAAGCCATCTTTCTAATATTAATCCAGTTGTTTGTATCATCAGGTCCGTCGTAAGCTGTAACCAGATCAACATTACTTGATTTTAACTGAACGTTATCACCTTTTAGGCTATTTGAATAATCAAAGTTCACGGTAAATCTCAATTTGCTGGATAAGGAATAGTTAAGGTTTACTCTGGTACTTAACTGATCAAAGTCTGTATTTATCGTAGTTCCTTTATCTTTGAGATAACGTAAGGAGGTGAAAAACAGTGTTTTATCACCACCACCGGAGACTTTGAAATAGTGTTCAGATTTTAAGCCGGTTCGGGTAATAGCATCGAGCCAATCTGTATTTTTATTATAGTTATTGAAATTGTAATAATCCCGGTCATAGGCCAATTCATCCGGAACAGGAAAAACACCCTGCTCATTGAACAATTCTTCAAGCTGCATGGTAATATACTCATCGCCGTTTAGCATTGGGATGGAAGCCGGTTGAATATTTACTGAGGTTTGATAATTATAGAAATAGCTTATATTTCCTTTATCCCCTTTTATGGTTTCAATAAGAAGTACTCCATTGGCACCGGTTGATCCCCAAACGGCTGTTGAAGCAGCATCTTTGAGAACTGTAATAGATCTTATATCCTGAGGCGCCACATTTATTAAAGATCCAATATCCTCCTGATCAGCTGAGGATAAATCGAGGTCTCCAATGGAAGTATTTCTCGGAATACCGTCCACCACAATAAGTGGTTTGGCATTTCCCAGCGATCCCAGTCCCCGGATTACCAATTGAGATCCGCTTCCCGGATTCCCAGACGATGCAATGATATCGAGTCCGCTAACCATTCCCTGCAAAGCATCGGCCGAAGAAGAAGCTCCAATCTGCTCAATATCCGAGAGAATTGTTGTTGAACTGGCCCCACCTTCATCCTCCTGAGACAATCCGGTTAATGGATTGGTGTTTTTGGCAACAATCACCACCTCATCCATTTGAATACTTTCAGGTTTCAACCTTATAACTATATTGGTCTGATTATTAATAGGAATAACTTTTTTCTCATAACCGATATAACTTACCTGCAGAGTATTCTTGCTATCTTTAGCAGCAATTGTAAAACGACCATAAACATCTGTAATTGCTCCATTTACCACCCTGCCGTCGGAATTATATTCAGCAAGAGTGGCTCCAATAATAACTTCTTTTGTAAGCTCATCAATAACCTCACCACGAAGAATAATCTGTTGCCCGTAAATCACATACGAATTCATCAGAAAAAACACTATAGCTGTAATTACAGGCTTCATTTGCTAAATTTGAAAAAATACATCATTTAACATAACAATTACTTAATCAATACTTTATCTGATAAATGGATCACCCCGGTTGTAACAAAACTCCAGTTTGAACTCACTTCATCATTGCTGACAGCCGTAGTGGTGGTCAGGTTCGTTTTTAGCGGATCTATATTGATGGTGGTATATTCCGTATTATTATCGTCAAGGATTCTGATATAATCATATCCTGTTTCGATATTTATATTTTTATAATTGCTTTGGTTCAAGGTTGAGTAACTACCCGATGGTGCTTTCCCATCGGTAAAAATTATTTCGCCAGCAATAAAATGGGCTTTTATAAATTCCTGCAGTTCGGTATTGGTTAGGGTATCGGTGTTATAAGCCGAAAGTGCTGCCGGACTGGGAATAAATGCTGTATAGAAAGTTCCCTGATTTATAAAATTCAATTCATATTCATCGCCAAGTAATTTTACAGCCAAACCTGCTTTTGCCATTAACAATAGAAAAGCGTTATTCACTTCCCTTATACGATTACTCATTTTAACATTTGCAAAACTAAACCATGTGTCAATTTGATAGGTGTTTCCGTTATCAGTAATCTCTTCGAGCTGTTTAGGCTGGATATTGATTACAGAATCACCATTGTATCCATAAGTTGTATTTGAAGTACCACTTACATAATTGTTAACATTATCAAACACGATATAATTACCAGCCAGATTTTTAACAAACTCAATATTTGCAGCACCAACCGGACGTTCAACTCCTACATGGTTTAAAAGTTTTTTTCTAAGATCTGTCTTAGATATGGATTCAATTTTTTTAGTAGACTGATTGAAAGCTTTAAAGTCAATCCTATTATTTTTCAGGGTAATAAAAAGAGAGGAATCGGATAACATACCAGAGTAAAGATCCGGAATTACAAAAAACGAGTAGTCAGCATCACGTTTCTTAAGAGCTGCCAATATATTTGTTTCTTCAATAGCATTCAAAAGAGTATAATAACCCCTCCTTAGATACACGGGCGCACTCACACTTGAAAATGCTCTGGGTACGATGGCTTCTGATAATCCGATATAAACTGAATTACTGCCAAATTCTTTTTGCACTATAATATTTTCGGGGAGTAAAACCTCATCACGTTCTTCATTTATAAATCCTGCAACAATATCAGACTGAAAACTTATATCTTTTACCATATGAGAATTTAGAATGATTGTTTTAACAGATGGAGGTACATTTTTGAGGCTTCCCCACTGTTTTGAGCCATTAATATAGGTATCCATGAATGCATTGAAAGCCTGGTTTGTTGGTACAAATATTGAATTATGATATTGGATGCTATTTATAGCTGTATTTTCATTTGGGCCTGTAATTTCACTCTGAATATTAAAGGCAAGATCAGGGTAGGTTAAATTATACAAGCTATCGACCTGAAGTCCATCAGCTGCTCCCACCTGTTTATTTGTTTCATCAAGGTTTAGTTCAAAAAAAGGAAATTCATGAATAAGGTCCAGGAAGTCTGTATAGGAATAATCAGGGTATTCTTTTCCCATCAATTCCTCAGCATTCAACAATGGCTCTATTACCCGGTCGATGATGTATAAATATCCGTTCTCAGCAGGGATTTCAAATTCATCAAAAACTTTAGCTTTTGCATAATATATCCCTCCATTAAAAGGTCTGTTAAAATAATATTGATAATCACTCTCAGGAATACCATAGGTGGTGAAGTATTCACTAAAAAAAACAGGGACATATTTTCTTGAACGGGTAAAGGCCGTAAGTGAAAGTGCGGCTTCATTATTTGTAATTTTAAATCCTTCTTCCACTGAATAATTCACATTATACTTTAGGTTCTTTTGTTTGTATAAGGTTTCCTTTTTATTGGCTCTGTGTTCAACATTTTCTTCTTCATCTATCCAACCATCCAGATTTATTTTTCGCAGTTGCACTTTACTCCAGGAATTTTGAATAATATGAAACTCCACCAAATTCTCCAGCTCTTCCAAAGGAATATTTTTTACATCGTTTGAATATTCAGGATGATCGGAGAAATACAATGCAAATGCTTCATCGCTCGGTGCAAATACTGTATATAAACCACTGGTATTAATAATGGTATCGATGCCTGTCAGACTTAAGCATTCTGTAAAAATTTTAAGATTTTCCTGATCTTCAACCTGAGAATAAAGTTTACCCTTAAGCCATGAAGGTGCTTTATATTTTTCCAGGTCCTCCAGGTCTTTCTGACAAGAAGAAAAAATAAGCAAGAAAATAAAATATAGAAAATATTTATTCATACTCAGCCTTACAATTCAATAGTCACTAATTTGAAAAGAAAAAATTAAAAGAAATACAATTCTAAGAAGTAACTTCTGGCGCAGGGACAGTTCTTCCTTTATGAATAATTCAAACCTAACATTAATAATATCCTATTAAATCCCTCCGCCCTGAGGCGGAGGGATTTTTAAGCTAAGTACATTATTAAGTAAGTATGAGAACTTTTATCCTATGCTAATTCTTAAAAATTTTATAGGTGTAAATATTGCCCTTATTGGTTTCAATATTAAGAATATAAAAACCAGATTTAAACTCCTTGAGAGAAATTACTCCATCAAAATTATTTGAAGGTATTTGTTTCAACTCATGACCGACAACATTTAAGACTTTAATTAAATCTCCGTTCTCAACTCCCTTAATGTAAAGATTACCAGTTGTTGGATTAGGATAGATGTCAAACATTCTTGAAGCGTAGCTATTAATTCCAGTAGTTGTAACAGAAACGGTATAGTTTACTGTTTTTGCTCCATCTTCAGAAGTTACGATCAGTTGGTCACCTTCGATCATTAATCCGGTGGTTTTCTCAACTCCGGCAAAATCAGCCACCATAAATGTGGCACCCGGTGCTGCAGTGATACCAGCCTTAAATGCATTCACATTATAAGAATTAGGCACTTTACTAATCGTTAATGCAATTTGATCTACCTCAAATTCACCAGAAACCACATAAGCGTCGGTTCCCAATACATCCAGTTCGGCTTTAAAACCAAGGAAATAAGTATTTGTAACTGTGCCATCCTGAGAAGTAACGATCAATTCGTCATCAAAAGATAAATAACCCATAGTTCTTGCAAATCCGAGTTTATCAACCAAAACAGCTGTAGCACCGTTTACAGGAAAGATATTCTTGAAAAATGTAGATACGGTTGTATTATTTTCAATGAAGTTTATAAAGAATAAATTCTGATCAACTGCATAAACATTTGAAAGAACCATAGCAGACGCTGCCGTAGATACAGGACTTAGTTTATACTTAATAATGGTAGTGCCGTTTTGAGCCACCACTTCAAAATATATAAAGTCAGTAATGATGGTTTCTACGACCGCTGTATCTTCATTTAATATTAGCAGAGGTATTAATTCATTATTCTGATCAATTATGTTTAAAGTGGCGAGTGAAGGAACTGATATTTTCTCCAGCACCGACTTAATGGAAACTCCATAATCCATACCGCTGATTACCCCGTTCTCATTGGTAATTTCCACATTATAAACCGTTGAGGTAATCACTGCATTATCGTCGAGGGGAACACCAACATTCATAATATAGGTAGTGGAATTCGCGCTGTCGGCAGAGGTAACAAGCAATGTATCGTTTACAACCAAAACATCGGTTCCTGTTTTAATACTACCATCGGCAGTAGCTATCACTTTAAGATACTGATTCGGGTCTTCTTTAATAATGCCTGCAAGCATAGCATCAACACTTGATCCGGCTGGGATACCCTTAATGGTTTGTCCATTGGCATATCCATCGCTGACAAGATAAACAGTTGATTTTATTGTTGACTTATAAACTGTAACCGGCGCCATATAATGGATGCCTAGACCTTCGGAGGTCCAATCCCACTTATCTAAAGTAGTCGTATTAGGATCGTGAATATCCTTCCAACGAACATCCCATTCAGTAGTTGTAAGGTCTCCGAATGAACCTCCGGGAACATCATTACCTTTCCAGATTGTTTCCTTACGTGCACAGCCAAGTCCCTGAACATTTCCAGTTGGAATACCGGGAATAGGATCGTATTGAATATTTTCGGGATTAGGATATCTTCCAAAGACATCAATCAGTTCGAAGTCTTTAGGATCGTTTGGAGCTTTATCACCAGCCAAAACTGTATCGTTAATAATTTTAAACAGATAGATTGGGTGTCTTCTGTAGGTATGTTGACTAACCTGAGCTATTCCGGCATAGGTAATTCCCCAAATATTTTCCACACCCGGACTCAGATGAAAATCGGTAACTGACTCCTGAGAAGGCATTTTTCTGTCTTCTCTTACAGCAAACTGACCATATACCCAAACATCATTTGGTTTAATTTTTGGTTCTACCGACAAGTCTTTCTTAAGTGTTTTATCAACTTCATATATAAGAGGATCGTCTGAGAATTTATATCCCGGAACATATTTTACATACCTGTCAGCAAAGGCAGGATCAGCGGTAATAAAGTCCTCCGGAGAAGCTCCGTTTGGCCCCATTGAAAGCATATAATGACTTAAATCGAGAGTTTGATTTCCAGGATTATAAATTTCAGTCCAGTAATTATCAAACAGTTGATGTCTCAAAATTTGAGAAAAGAAAGGTTCTGCTATAAAAGGCTGAATCCAGTCTTCAATAATTTCCTTACTAAAAACTACCTTATACTCCTTTTTTGCTATACCATCTTCTGCAAAAACAGTAAATACTGTTGTCCTGTCATCCAGACTTCCCGATAATGAAGTAGCCCGGTCAACTGAAATATTAGCATTTGTATTTTGTGGGTGAGCCACCAAGGCAGGTACTGATTTAACACCATAAGGCACGGTAACGGAATAAACCAAACCTTCGGGTATAAAATTAGGGATGGTGTCGCCTGTCCATCCGGCTCCACCTTTCAGGTATTCAGGAATATCAGGCCAGGTAATAGCTGCAAGAGATGCATTGCTATTTGGCTCATAATCATCAACTGCAATAAAATATTCCTTTTTATCTCCACTGGAAGCAGTTACAATAAGTTTATCACCAAATTTTACATCGGCGGTTACCAGGCCATCGAGCCAAGCCATTTCCCAGCTTGCATTTGGAGCTATTTCTAAACGATTCAATAATGTGTCCACCCTTAGTCCGAATGCTACATTTGTTACAGAGTCTATCACAGGGTCATTTTGAGTCACCTGATGATATTGATTCTCAGTATAATAGCCGTCGCTATTTATGGTCCTTAATGGAAAGACCTCATTCATATCATTAGTAGGTGGAGCAACATTTACCGTAAAATCAACTTGCTCTAGTTCATTCCCAACAACAAAAATACTCATTATGTCTCCGGTCACACATATAGCATGAGCAGAGTCCTCCCTAACAGCATTTAAATTATAATCCCACGCCATGCCATTTCCAAAATCGAAAAGTACCCATGGAGATAAACTTATTGTATCTCTAAGTGCACCCCATGGTAAAGTAATGGTTTTTGCAAGAAAATCAATATCCATTGCAACACCAGCCAATGGCTTCAAAGAACTTTCATTTAATGCATAATCGGCATGATTTCCACAAGTTGTGTAATCGCCACTATACCTGTTATACCATCCTGTTTCAAAAGGTATTGGAATCCATTGTGATTCCTCAGGGGTGGCACCTCTGGTTTCTGTCCACTTTGGATTTCCTTCTTTTACAGAAAATTTTCTAACCAGGATGTGAGTTTCTGTAGCATTTGTCACTCCGGCTACATCTTTATAGTTTGCCATGTCCAGCTTTCCGGTTCCCGGATCAAATGCCAGTCCGACCCCATCAACCAAAACAGAATCATCAACAGCAGTATGATAGAAGAGACCATGGGCTCTTTCTCCCCTGTTAACATTCAACAGATCCTGAAATCCATCGCTTACACTATCTTGTTCTAAAGTAAGACCTGCAGCTGCAAGCCTGGCAGCATCTTCAACCGCAAATACCAGCAGATCGGCCTGCTCAAGAATTCTTGGATGGATTTTTGGATAACCCACAGGAGTAATCCAGGTCTCCGAACCTTCAGCATAAGCAGCAATAACAAAAGATTCGTTTGGAGGAAGCATACCTTCAAGTCTGTGGACTCTGGTAGCAGGGATATCCGCAGCACTTACCTCTCCAATCCACAAGGCTAAAGTAAAATCAGATAAGTCAAGTTCCACATCACCCATATTGGTGAGTTCAACATAAGAATTGTGTACCCAGTCACCACGCCATTCAGTAATAACCAAGGAACGAATAGTATCCTGTCCATTTACCATGAAAGACGCGAAAAACAATGTTAGAATAAGTAAAGATCGTAGTTTTGTTTTCATATGTATTAATTTAGTTAGTTCAGAAATATACTGTTTTTGCTGATAGCCAGATTCAATACCCAGCATAATCGTTTACAAATAAAAAAAAATAGTTTCCGAATCAGGTGTAAATATCGTTCATAAGATAGAAATGATCGTTCAATTGAAATCCACCTGCCCTTTTGGATAAAAAATATCAGGCAATAGTAATCCGAATTACTTTGGTTTAGAATGAAATAAAAAAACTAACTGCTTCTGGCGTTGTATAAAGAAGGACTAACACCATAATATTTTTTAAAACACTTACTGAAGTATTTTGGGTCTGAGAACCCGGTTTCATAGGCGATTTCTTTTATACTATGATCGCCTTTACGGATCATTATTTCGGCTTTTATTAATCTCATTGAACTGATGTACTCCTGAGGTGACTGACCTGTATAAGATTTTAATTTACGGTAAAGAACTGGTCTGCTCATTCCAATTATGCGGGATAGCTCCTCAACGCTAAAGTCTTCCTTTGATATTTTATCGCTCACAATTTTATTAATACTAACCATCAACTGCTGATCGGGTTTGTTTTCAAACTCGTCATGAAGTTGATTATCTGAAAACAAAATTATTCTTTCCTGCAATGCTTCCCTTGATTTCAGAATAGAATGTATCCTCGATTTCAAATATAAAATATCAAAAGGTTTATCGATATAATCATCGGCACCATACTGCATACTTTCTATTTTATACTGATCGGAATTTAGTGCAGTTAGAAGAATAACAGGGATATGACTGGTATTCATGTTATTTTTTATACTATTGCAGAGTTCCCAACCATCCATAACGGGCATCATTATGTCTGAAATAATCAAATCGACATCCATTTTAATGGTTTTATTAAAAGCTTCTTTTCCATTTTCAGAGCTTATAATGTTATACCCGGTTTGAAGTTCTTTTTTCAGATAATGTCGCATTTCCGCATTATCTTCAGCAATTAGGATGGTATATTTATTATTGAATGGTAAGGGTGGCGTTTCTGAAATATCTTTAGAAATAATATTTTGCTCTACATCATAATTAAAATCTGATTCAAGGTAGGCACTTTTATTCACAGGGAAGTCCACAATAAACTCGCTCCCTGTTTTTTCCTCACTTTTAAAAATAATTGAACCCTTATGAATCTCAATCAGTTTTTTAGTAAGCATTAGTCCTACGCCACTTCCCGTTTCAGTTGAATTTATTGCATTGTCGGCCCTAAAATACCTTTTAAATATCTCCTTTTGTTGTTTAGCAGGAATTCCTCTTCCGTTATCTTTTACTGAAATTTTAATTCGATCAGG
>JAIOZM010000020.1 GCA_021740585.1 Bacteroidales bacterium | reverse complement strand
TCCATAAAAAAACGGATTAGCACTCCTCAAAAACTAGCTTAAGTAGAATGCCGTCTTAAAAAAAAACTACCCAGAGACTTAAAAAAGAAATAATCTCTTTCATTTTGTAATCCTAAAATCCGACTTGCGGATTTTAGGAACTATCGGGACATAAGAACCGGAATCTTACATTCTATCCATTGAACTATGGGGCCGGTATTATTCTATTCAGGGAGGCAAATTTAGTGATTATTTTCATAGGTGCAGCAATAAAAAGGAAGATGGTGTGCTATTGTTTTAATGTGCTGGCTGCTAATGCGAATTAGCTCAAAACATATTTAAAAGCTCGATCCAGCTTCTCCCCTTCAGGGGAGACAGGAGAGGGGTATGATGGTATTTTTTGAAGTGCCCCACCGGGATTACTCGAACCTCCTTTGGTCGGCTCTCATGAGCTCCTCCTTCATCGTCGGTTACTCATCCTCCTGTCGTCGATTCTCATGAGCTCCTCCTTCGTCGGTTATTCGAGCTTCCTTTGGTCAGCTCTCTCACTCACTCTCTCACTCACTCTCTCACTCTTTATTCTTGAACCCGTAAGAATAATAAATAGGGTTTTAAAAAACGTCAACTATGTAAATGGTTGGAAAACTATATCATTAATAATAAATAAAGGTTGGAAAACTAAATATATTATTCTATATTTGGGTTGGAAAACTAAATAAATATGGATAGATATATCTTTTTTGAATTAAGGAACTGGGTACATAAAACAAGACGGAAACCTTTATTACTTCGGGGAGCAAGACAAGTTGGGAAGACCTGGTTGGTGGAAAAGCTGGCTCAAATTGAATTTGAGAATTTCCTGAAAATAGATTTCGAAGAAAATCCGGAACTACTATCTTTATTTGAGGGAGATTTGAATCCGGAAAAAATTTGTGCCGAACTGGAAATAAGAACTGGAATTGACATATTAATGGGGAAAACACTATTGTTTATTGATGAAATTCAGATATGTCCAAGAGCCATTATAGCACTTCGGTATTTTTATGAGAAAATGCCCAAATTACATATTATTGCTGCCGGGTCTCTTTTAGAATTTGCTTTAAGTGAGATTTCTTTTCCTGTGGGTAGAATTCAAATATTAGAGGTTTATCCAATGAATTTTTCGGAATTTTTGCTGGCATTGGGCTATAAAAAGGCAGCCGATATTTGCAACGACCCCATAACTGATGTTACTGAAACTACGCATGAATTTCTCATGGAACAGCTTCGTATTTATTTATTGGTCGGTGGCATGCCGGAGTGTATAAAAGAGTATGTGAATACTAAATCAATTAAAAAGGCAGCGGATGTTCAGGATGAAATTTGCGAAACCTACCAAATGGATTTTGTTAAGTACAAACCCAAGACGGATGTAAATTGCTTATCAACTGTTTTTTTAAACATTGCAGCAAGTGTTGGGCAACAAACAAAGTACACTGGACTTGCCAAAGATTTTACCATTCCTACTATTAAAAATGCTTATGAAAGTATAGTATTGGCAAGAATAGCAAGCAAAGTAAAATCTGTAAGCTCCCCTGGAGTGCCTCTCGAATTGCACGCCTCGGATAAAAAATTTAAAAACCTGTTTCTGGATATTGGCTTAATGAACCGAGTAATGAAAATTGATTACCACGAAGCCTTAAGTCATAAGAATTTATTGGCTATTTATCGCGGTCAGCTTGCAGAGCAATTTGTAGGGCAGGAATTGCTTTGCGCTACTAATAAACAACTTTATTATTGGGCAAGGGATGCAAAAAACAGCAAGGCTGAAATTGACTACTTGTTTCAAAAGGAAGGCACTATTTTCCCGGTTGAAGTTAAAGACGGGCCTTCGGGAAAATTAAAGAGCCTGCATCTATACAGGAATACGTATGGCTCACAACTTGCAGTTGTCTTTCATGCCGGAATAACCGGTAAACTTGAAGAAGAAAACATCATTTTTTTACCACTATATTTTGCGGGTTCTTTTGCCAGACACGGAGTTTAATTTGCATCCCATGAGAGCTTAAACCCCATTCAAAGCCGCAAACCAGCTTCTCCCCTTTCCGCATGCCGCTTAGTCCTCCGTATGCTGTCGCTGAAGCTTTAGCGCAGGGGCCCAAAGGCATCGGCCGCCGGTGGAAGCTTCAGCGCTTCGCCGTCGGCAAGCCTTTGGCGGCCAATGGGAGGCGAAAGGGGGAGACGGGAGAGGAGTATGATGGTATTTTTGGAATGCTCCTAAGGAGATTACTCTCCGCCAGATGGCGGATCGTGAGCTCCTTTTTCGTCCTCGGTTCCCTGCCTGCCGGTATCCATTGAACTATGGGGCCGGTAATTTTTAATTCAGGGAGCAAATTTAATGATTATTTCTAAAATTGGGGCGATAAAAAGAAATATGGTCTTTAAGCATGTGTGATGGGGTGAGTTAATCATGTTATTTTGATAAAAACATGATTCAAAGCCATAAATCTAGCTTTCCTTATCAAGATTGACGGTTGGACTGATGAGCTTTCCCACTTGATTGATATAAAACAACATTCCAATTAGTCTGCTTTTTTAATATATTTGTTAAATTTTTTTCTTTTCTATAATTCTATCTATGTCCAAAAAGATTCATTTTAACGTATTATTGAAAAGCTTTTATAAAAGTATTGAGAAGTTTATGGGGCAATTCTACCTCCAATATAAATTGACTTTATTTGTTTCACTATTCATATATGCCCCTCTTCATGCTAACATACCTCAAAATATAAGCTTCAGGAACTATAAAATTGAAGATGGCCTGTCCCAAAGCTCCGTATTTGCCATTACTCAGGATGGTGATGGTTTTATGTGGTTTGGCACCCGCAATGGTTTGAATAGATTTGATTCCAGACGCTTTAAAGTTTACAGAAACATAAAAGGCGATTCTACAAGCCTTGCAAGCAATGAGATTAATTGCTTGACCATTGATAAAAAAAATCGCTTATGGGTGGGAACCCGACTTGGACTTCATTTATATGATAGGATTTCAGATAGTTTCATCCGCATTAGTTTAACCCAGCCAGATAAAGTATATTCAAATCTGGAATCGATAAGAGGTCTGCTGTCTGATGCTAATAATAGACTGTGGGTTTTGAGCGGCACCCGCGTATTTATTTCCCAAAAGGAAAATCCCTTGTTATTTGATTTGGTTGAGATTCCAAACCCAAACAAATCGGGAACGCGAAAAAGTGTTATGCGAAATATTTTTGAAGATAGTAGTGGAAATATTTGGATATCAAACAATAATCATCTCTATAAAGTTATTCACAACCAGCTTGGAACTATTGAATATCAGATGCTTGAGTTTCCTCTCGAAATCAGTACCCAAAATTTGAGAGTCAACTCAATTGCTGAATATCCGGAGGGTAAGTTGTGGATTGGCACTGAAAGTTCTGGGGTTATTTTATATGATCTTAATACAAAAATTCAACGACAATATTTACATTCCGGAAATGAAAGCAATTCTTTAATTAGCAACAAAATAAGAAGTATTGTAATTGATGAGTCAGGAATGATATGGTTTGCAACTGTTGACGGGCTGAGTATTTTTGATCCAATAACTCAAAATTTTACAAGCATTCAAAGCGATCCGGAAAATGAACTTAGCCTGAGCTCCAATTCCATTCTGTCAGCCTATAAGGATAATTCCGGTTCTATATGGTTAGGAACCTTCTATGGTGGGATAAATTTTTATAGTCGGTTTAATTTTAGTCATAATTATTACAAAACTCAGAACGACGGATCAGGATTAAGTGAAAAAATAGTTAGCCAGATAGTAGAAGACAGGTACCATAATTTGTGGATAGGAACCGAGGGCGGAGGATTAAATTACTATAATAAAACGAGTGGACGGTTTGAATATTTTACAACAGAAAGTAAACGGAATAGCGTAAGTCATAAAAATATTAAATGTTTATTGTATGATTCTGATTTTAATTTATGGATCGGAACAAGTGGGGGAGGATTAGATATCCTGGATACAAAAACCAATAAAATGGGGTATTTCCAAAATAACCCTAAAAATGAAAAGTCTATTGGAAGTGATTGGATTTATTCCATTATGGAAGACAAGGAAAATACGGTCTGGCTCGGCACATATGGATTTGGGCTGGACAGATATTTAAAAAGTACAGGTGAATTTAAACATTACAATAAAAACGATGGTGATAGCAGTATAAGTTCAAATTCTATTCGTTCAATGTTTCTTGACTCTGATGGCAGAGCTTGGTTTGGTACCAGCAATGGCCTTTGCAGATACGATTCTAAACACGATAAATTCATAAATTATTTTGCACACGATTACGATAGTTTATCCTTGTCATCTGATGACATATACTGCATTCAGGAAGATAAAAATAATCGGATCTGGATTGGGACGTATGGTGGCGGATTAAATTATTTCGAAGAGGAGAGTGAACATTTCTATTCTTATACGGTTGCCGACGGTTTACCGGGAAATATCATTTACGGAATTTTGGAAGATAATAATGGATTTTTATGGATAAGCACAAACAATGGGTTAACCCGATTCGACCCTAAAGAAAATGTGTTTAGGAATTTCGATAGTAAAGATGGCCTACCCGGAGATGAATACAACTATAATTCCTATTATAAAACAACATCAGGAGAATTATTTTTTGGGGGGAAGAACGGACTCATTTCTTTCGATCCAAATCAAATATCTATCAATAATTTTAAACCAAATTTGGTATTAACAGGCCTCAGATTGTTTAATAAGAAGGTTGAAATTGGGGACGATTCAAATTTACTTTCACAAAACATAAGTTCCACAGATGAAGTTGTATTGAAATACAACCAGAATATTATTACGATAGAATTCTCGTGCTTGAATTTTGTAAATCCATTAAAGAATAATTTTGCGCATAAATTAGAAGGTTTGGATGAAGACTGGAACTTTACATCTTCATCTGAAGCAACCTACATGAATTTACCTTCTGGGAAATATACTCTTTTGGTAAAGGGTTCGAATAATGATAATATCTGGAATGATAATCCGGCTCGAATGAAAATTGTAGTTATGCCCCCTTACTGGAGTTCTTGGTGGGCATACCTTATTTATTCCCTGTTCATAAGCGGAGCTCTGTTTCTTATCTTTAGTTTTCAACGGTCAAGAAGTAATTTAAATCATAAACTTGAACTTGAGCGTCTGGAATTGGACCGTCAAAATGAATTACACCAATTAAAGCTTAAATATTTTACAAATATTTCACATGAAATAAGAACTCCCTTAACCTTAATTCTAACCCCTCTTGAGAATCTGCTTGCGAACTATAAAAATGATTCAACCTTGTACAAAAGGTTATTGGGTATAAAAAATAATGCCGATCGATTATTAAGACTTGTGAATCAGATCATGGATTTTAGAAAACAGGAAACAGGAAAATTAAAACTTGGTTTTGCTGAAGGAAATATTGTAAAATTTATAAGAGAGATAAAACTAGCATTTTTTGAGGAAATAAAACAGAAGAATCTAACTTGTAATTTTGATTCAGTGGGTGAAATTATTCTGGTTTGGTATGATCGCGATGAGATGGAAAAAGTATTTTTCAATATTCTTTCAAATGCTGTGAAATTTACAAATAGGGGAGGAACAATTACAATAAAATCGTCTGTTATTTCTCGTAATAGTGAAAAAGACGCACCCGATTTCGTTGAAATAAAAATTAGCAATACTGGAAAGGGTATCCCATCTGAAAAAGTAGACCTTATTTTTGATCGGTTTTATCAGGTAGATAAGCAAGGGTTAACCGAATACGGAACTGGTATAGGCTTGGCATTGTCCAAAGGAATTGTGGAGCTTCATTCAGGAAAAATTTCTGTCGAAAGCTCTGTAGGAAAGGATGACACAAGTGGATTTACTTGTTTTACAATTATTTTGCCGCCAGGGAAAGACCATATTCAGGCGGACCATATTATTGAAAATTTCAAAAACAGTGAGGCTATCGAACTTTATGAATTATTAAATGAAAAGGATAGCGAAAATCAAGAGGTAAATCAGGAGATAAAAAACAAAGTCCTCCCAAATATCTTATTGGTAGAAGATAATGCAGAAATCAGAAAACTTATTTCGGATTCCTTAAAGTCTGATTTTCAGATATCTGAAGCAGAAAATGGGAAAATAGGCTGGGAAATTGCAATAGAAAGTATACCCGATTTAATTATTAGCGATGTAGTTATGCCCGAAATGGATGGATTGGAGCTTTGTGAAAACTTAAAATCAGATAATCGGACGAGTCATATACCAGTTATTTTACTAACCGCACGTACCTCCATCATTAATAAATTGCAAGGATTAAAAACTGGAGCTGACGATTATCTCACCAAACCATTTAATATTCAGGTTTTACTTTTGCGAATAAATAATTTGATAGAATCGCGACGAATATTGAGAGAGAAATATAGCAGAACAAAAAATATCACCCCCGAATCTTTTGAACATTCTTCTTCCTTTGAAGATGGTTTTCTCAATAAAGCTGCTGAAATAATCGATCAGCAAATGATGAATTCTGATTTTTCTGTTAACAAATTGGCTGGTGAATTGGGGATGAGCCAATCTGTATTCTATCGAAAACTTAAAGCCCTAACAGATCTGAGTCCTAATGAATTCATGAAGAATATCAGATTGAATAAAGCAGCAGGAATTCTCCTTCGTGAAAATTTAAACGTTGCAGAAGTCGGGTACAGAGTTGGTTTTAATGATCCAAAGTACTTCTCCCGTTCGTTTAAAAGCCAATTTGGATACACCCCTTCAGAGTATTTAAAGCGGAATAAAAGATAATTTCATATTTCCACAAAGAAAATCAAACCACTCTTTTAGCTCTAATCCCGAAGTCCTGCTCTCATTACCGAACCAAATTCAGAAGGTGGAGCAATCCCTTTGCAAAGATTTTTAAGATATTCAATATACTTTTCAAAAATGAACAAATAACCTACCTTTCCTGAATAAAAATTCCGCCTTTTGCTCAGTTTGCCTTATATGAATGACCGACTTTTCAACCCTCGTACCAATAAAAAAGGAATAATATTGTATTATCCTTATTTTACTAGTAAACGCATAATCTCATAAAGAAATATTTAACTAAAAGGCACCTAAAAACCGATTAAAAAATGCTAACTAAACTATTGAAAATTTACAAAAAAGCCATATTTGTTTTGGTCGTTGTTTTATTTTTTCCAGCTTGGGTCATCGGCCAGACAATTAGTGGTAGTGTAATTGCAGAGGACGGGGAAACCCTGATTGGAGCTACTGTTCTTATAAAGGGGACTACCATTGGGACAATTACAGGAATAGATGGAACCTTTAGCTTGAATATTGAAGGAAGTGGCGAGGTATTGGTTGCTTCCTATATCGGCTATATTCCGCAGGAAATCCCAATTAAAAATCAAAGAGTTTTTAATTTCATTTTGGAAAAAGATATCAGAAACATTGATGAGGTGGTATTTGTGGGTTACGGAACACAGAGAAAAAGTGATATTACCGGTGCTGTCGGTTCAGTTTCCAAAGATCGTATTGAAAATGTAGCCGTTACTGATATAGCTCAGATGATTCAGGGTTCAGTACCCGGATTAACCGTTATTACTACGGAAGCTGGTGCTGATCCTGATGGACAGAGTGGCGTAATGTTAATACGAGGAAGGAACTCCATTTCAGCAAGTACCGATCCTCTGCTTATTCTTGATGGAATGCCCTACAATGGTTCTCTTTCAGATATATCTCCCCAGGATGTTGCTTCTATAGAGGTTTTGAAAGATGCCTCATCAGTGGCAATTTATGGTTCGAGAGGATCTAATGGAGTAATATTAATAACGACAAAAAAAGGAAAAGAAGGTAAAACCCAGGTGAAGTACGACGGTTTTTACTCGGTTCAGAATGTCGTTAATTTTCCTCAGATTATGAATGGAAAGGAATATCTGGATTATAAGAATAATTGGACAGATTTTGAAGATCCTGATGAAGCCTTACAAGGACTTTCAACTTCCGAGCGCGAAGTATATGACGATGGCAGCTGGAAAACCTGGACCTGGAAAGACATTATAACCCAAATGGGCGAAAGTAGTCGCCATAACCTTTCTGTTTCAGGTGGAACTAAAGATTTTAAATATAGCATTGCTACCAGTTATTTAAGTACAAAAGGGATAGTTATTGATGATGAATATAAACGGGTGACAAATAGGGTTAACCTAGAAACAAATATTACAGATTGGTTAACCATGTCTTCCAGCAATATGTTGACATGGAAAGATAGAAGCGGTGCTATACCTAGATTTACGGATGTATTTAATAAGTCTCCTCTTATGAGACCCTTCAATGAGGATGGCAGCATAAATATTATGCCGGATTCAGATAACGAAAAACGTATTAATCCTATAGAGAGTCAGCTATATGACGATTACAATATCGATTATAATTTAAATTCTAATCTGGCAGTTATTGCTGAAATCGCAAAAGGTTTTAGTTACAGGATAAATGGAAATATTCAGTATGGCGCAGAGGAAGATTATCAATACCTGGGTTTAAATACTGCAGCAAAGAAAAGTGTAAATGGCTGGGGTTCCATGGAAAACACCATGCGCAGATCTTATGCCATTGAGAATATTTTGAATTATCAACATGATTTCGGTGAGCATCATTTATTTTTGACAGCACTTTATTCTTTTGAAAATGTAATCTCCCGAAAAAAAGAGCAACAAGGTGAGAACTTTCCTAATGATTTGCTTTCCTATTGGGGTATGGCTTCTGCAGGTTTGGTAACCAATATTTATACAAACTATCAAACAGCACTGATTTCACAAATGTTTCGTGCAAATTATTCCTATAGTAGTCGTTATTTATTCACTGCTACAGCTCGTCGTGATGGTTATTCAGGATTTGGCGCAAATAATAAATATGGAGTATTTCCTTCATTGGCAATAGGATGGAATGTCTCCAATGAGGCCTTCTTTGAGCCTCTGAAAGATATAATGAATACATTGAAATTGAGACTTTCAATAGGTGAAAGTGGGAACCAGGCGATCTCAGCATTTCAAACCATATCAAGATTGGATAATATGGATTACATCCTCGGTAGCAGTTTGGCAGCAGGGTATAATCCTTCAACATTAGGAACTCCCAGCCTGTCATGGGAAACGACCCGATCCGGAAATATTGGTATCGATTTTGCTTTTCTAAAATCACGTATAAACGGCCAGTTCGATATTTATCAGAACGACACATACGATTTATTGCTAAATCGCAGTATTTCGGCAGTAAATGGTATAACATCCATTTATCAGAATATAGGTAAAACAAGAAATCAGGGGCTGGAATTTTCAATCGCATCTGATAATATTCGTAAGAACAAATTCGGTTGGTCTTCTGGATTTAACATGTCAATTCTTCGTACGGAAATTGTCGATCTTTATGGAGACGGACTTGATGATGTCGATAATGGCTGGTTCATTGGTTATCCAATAAAAGTTGCTTACGATTATTATATAGTTGGAGTATGGCAGGAAGATGAAGCTGATCTTGCGGCTCAGTATGGTGCTTTACCAGGTTATGCCAGATACGACGATTTAAATAATAACGGTGAATACGATGCCGGAGATCGTCAGATTATTGGTTCAACGGAACCAAACTTTTCATGGAGTTTTAGCAATACCTTTGATTATGGACCATTACAGTTAAATATATATATGTATGGTACAAGGGGAACCATAAAATCAGATCCTTTCAGAGCCAAGAATTATTATGTGGTGAAAGATTTCTGGCGAACAGATAATCCTTCTGAGAATATGTGGTCGACAGACTCATATTCAAACCAGTATATTGCAGCAAAAACGATTACTCCGGATTATTATGAGAGTGCTAATTTTTGGAGAGTAAAGGACCTTACCCTATCCTATAGAGCCCCCAAATCTTTTATGTCAAAGTTAGGCGTACAAGGCGTAAAATTTTATGTCACTGGTAAAAACCTAATGACATTTACTAAATACAATGGTATGGATCCTGAACTTGGAGACCAACGGGCTATTCCTCTTCAGCGTGAGTTTATTTTTGGACTAAACTTTACTCTATAATCAAAGGATAAAACTTTTAAAGAAATAAACAGATGAAATCTATGAAAAAGATAATATTATTTTTAGTCGTTAGTATAGGTTTAGTTATATTCCCCAATTGTAGTAAAGACTTGCTGGATGAAAATCCTGAAACATTTCTAACTGCCGATCAGCTCTATAATACACAGTCGGGATTTGAATCAGGACTTAACGGACTGTATGCCCTCATGCGTCAGGAACGTGAAGGTCACGGATATACATCTTCTTTTGGAGAAACCGGATTACGAGCCCTCATCAATATGGGAGGTACCGATGTTTATAATAACGGTGCAGGTGCAGGTGGTGAATTCTCTGCAATTTATAAGGACTGGTCAAAAGCAAATGTACCTACCGATAAAAGTCTGGAAAAAGCTTTTGAATGGCTTTACGAGACGGTTTTGTCGTCAAATCTACTAATTGCACGTGCCGAAAATCCTAATATTGTCTGGGCCGATGAAGCCTCAAAGGAGAGAATTATAGCAGAAGCCCGATTTGTTCGTGCCTGGGCTTATCGTCATTTGACCTACTTGTGGGGGAAAGTTCCATTGGTACTAACTGAAGTAACTGGTGATAATTTTCGAACCGATTATGTAAGGGAAGAAATTAGCCTTATTCGTAAGCAAATTATTGACGATCTGTTATATGCTGAAGCCAGAATGGATTGGACCCCATCACAAATGGGTCGTGCAACCAAGGGGGTTGTATTAAGCTACCTTTCCGAAATGTATTTGGCTGAAGCAGGAAAAATTGAAGGCTCATACAATATGGCATTGTTGGATTCAGCTTATAACTATGCTGATAAATGTATTGAAGAGGGCCCTTATGAACTGATTAAAAACAGACTGGCTAACGGAGCGGGAACTTCTTTTACAGACATGTTTAATCCGGCAAGTTTAAATATGGAGACAGGAAATACCGAAGCCTTATGGGTTATGCTTTGGGAAAAAAACGTAATCGGTGGAGGCGCCAATCTGATGCGCTTCTCTCTTAGGCCTAAGTATGATGCATCTGGTAAAGTAGGATCTGGAATTGCAATTTCCTACTATGATGAAACACGGGGAGGTAGAGGTTTTTCAAGAGCAGCCCTTACGAAATGGTCCTTGTATCTATTCAACTTGTCGAGCGACTTTGCCAATAATATTGTGGACGACAGGGGGTCTGAATTCGCTATTGCAAAGTATTATATTCTGAGTAAATACGACAGCTATTCAGGTACAAAAAGTTTAACCGGTGAACCTTGGGCCGAAGGCGATACCGTGTGGATTGGATGTCTTGATATTAGTAAATGCGATGATCGTACTCAGGGTACAATAAACGGTTTCGAAAATTTGGAGTCAGGACCTTCTGAAGGAGATAATAACAATTGGCCTTATACCTTAAAATACAGTTATTGCGATGTTGGATATCCAAAAAATAATGCATCCCATTTCGATCAGATATACATGAGACTGGCCGAAACCTATTTATTACGAGCTGAGGCAGCTATGAAACGTGGCGATATACCCCAGGCTACATCCGATATAAATGAATTGCGTACCAGAGCACATGCACTAACAATAACCGATGCTGATGTTTCTCTGAACCTTATCCTGGAGGAACGTGTAAGAGAACTTATGGGTGAAGAACAAAGGCGATACACACTACTGCGTACATTACCGGGACCTGAAGTAATTGATTGGATTTCTTCCAGAAATGGAAAGGATGTGGGCATTGCCCTTCGCGATACATTGTTTCCTATTCCTCAGACCGTGATCGATGCAAATGTTAGTCTCTTAATGGAGCAAAATCCAGGTTTCTAGGAAATTAAAGACTTATAATAAAAAATAATTGAAATATCATGAAACGTATTGCAAATAGAAGTTTGATCAAGATAATAATGCTATTAGTGATGACCTTTTTTCTGGGGTTCTGGTCATGTGAACCTGTCTATGAATTACCTGTTGAACCATCATTGGAAGCAAATAAAGAATATCTTGGATTTGGACTGAATGGTGGCGAGCAGAATATTAAATTTACTGCTAATCGCGATTGGACGGCCAAACTTTTGGATAATCAACTTAACGATAGCCTTGAATGGTGCTCAATTTCTGTTGAAGCAGGGAAGGCTGGAAATAATAGCATTACCATTTCTGTACAGAGCCTTGAAGGTGACTATCGTGAAGCTACTTTACTACTGAATTGCTCAGGTGCAGGGGCTGTTATTCCTATTATGCAGTCTGGATTTCCTGTCGTTAGCTCCATAGAAGCTACTAATATTAATGAGTTTGGAGCAACTTTAACAGGTAATTGGTTTTATTCTGATGAAATCGAAATTTCCGAAATAGGTTTTGCTATTGCAATTGAATCGACAGGGGAATATACAAATACAATGCTTGAAGTGGATTCTGTTTATCAGGGATCTTTTTCTACCACATTCAGCAATTTGATGAGCGATACAAATTATCTTTTTAAATTTTACGTTAAAACTTCTTCTGGCGAATATTATTATAGCGATCCTAAAGCTTTTAAAACGGATGTGGCGCCTCTACTTTTAGCGGTTAAAGATCTCGTTACCCGCGCCAAGGAATTGTCTGTTGGGGGCTCACAGGAACAAACGCAAAGTGAGTTTATCGAAGTTTCTATTTCAAATCTGTTTGAAACAGACGACCAGATAACCCTTTCATTAGTTGATGTCAAGTGCAATGCAGATGCTGTTTCAGGAAGTGTCGCAAATTATGGAATTACAGCCACTCTTGCAGCGGATACAAGCCTCCTTGGGATTTATCATATTGGTGATGTATTGAAAATACGAACCAAGGGAACACTTTTATCAAATATTGATGGGAATCCAATTATGTCAATAAAAGATGTTAATACAATCCAAACAACTTCAACAGGTTTTATTTTAAATCCAGTTAGCGTTGATCATGCTGAATTAAATAATTATTTAGCTATGTATATTGCTATTGAAAATACACAAGTTACAAAACCCTATCTTGATGTAATTACTTATTCTTCCTGGTCTTCAACTATTTTCACTATGGAAGTGAGTGGAAGTGAAACTTCTTATCTGATGCAGGTTCCGGTGGGAGCTGCTTTTTCGGCCGATCCTGTGCTTACAGGGAGCGGAACGATGAAAGGGATTGTCTCTCCAGGCCAGGTAGGTTACCTTGTAAATCCTAGAGCAGCTTCCGATCTGGCTGACCTTACGAAGGATCGCTTTACATCATCATTGGAGTTGAGTTTTCTAGACCCTGAGCTTAAAGGCAATTTAACTCAAAATGAGGCTTCAACTGCTTATATATCTATCCCTTATATTAATGGAGATGGAACTACTATCAAGGCTGAAATATATGTTGAAATGAGCGGCCCTGCTTTTGACAGTAGTTTAAGTGTGTCAACCATAATAGATCCAACTGTTGGAATCGGAATTGGACAAATAAAACTATCAATTACAGGAACGCCAAAAACCGAGGGTGAAATTACATTTACAATCAAAGGATTTGATGCCTACATTTCAAATACAATACTTACAGCTATTGTCGTTAAGAAAGATGTACCCGTAGTTGGAAATTTTGAAGTAATATGGGATGTGTCCACCTGCAATTATGCAACCTCAATGCCATTTACAACAAATACCAATCCTTCCATTACCGTTTCAGAACTTGTGGGAGTAAACTTTAACGGTTCCCCTGAAACTACAAAATATACACAGGATTTTGCAACTACAGGCTGTGATGTGAATACAGATGCCAACCGTATCTCAAGTCCGGAATTATACCTCATTACCACTCTGAAAGTTGCCTCGGGAAAAATCCTTCAGTTAAGTGGGCTGGATATTACCTGCAGAACCAATGGCGGTGATTCTGAGGTTAGTTTCCAATACTCTCTAGACGGTACAAACTTTATAGAAATCGATTATTTCATTATTGGTTCCATAGTTCCAACTACCATTAATCTTGGTGGTATTGAGGCTTTGAAGAATGTAGTTGAAGGTTCAACAGTAACTTTCAGAATCGTTCCTGTTAACCCCGTTAGTACTGCTAAATGGGGAGTTAGCGGAAAGAGCACTTCACGTGGTTTAGCCATCTATGGTGAAGTAATAGACAAATAAATATTTATCAGAAAAAAAATACCCGAAATGATGAGGAAGATTTTGAGTTACATTTTATCAATGGTCCTGTTAACCAGCTCTGGTTTTGCACAAATAGATGAAAAATCTGATGTTTTGGGAGATTGGCGAATGTTGGATGGTGGCTATTTCGCCCAAATCTTCTTTACACCTGAAAACAATTATCAGTTGAATATTGTGAGGGATATTATTTCTAGAGAAGCACCGATCGCGATTTTAAAGGGAGAAAGTGCGCAAGAAGCTATTATTAAATTTAGTGGAGATGGTTGGACTGGCAGTATTAAAAATGAAAAATTATTGTTGAATAAAGGGAGTGAAAAACTCGAAATGGAGCATTTTCACAGAACTTCTCCTAGTATGAATGCACCACCACCACCTGATGCCATTGTTTTATTTGATGGGACGAATATGGATTCATGGACCAGCGTTATGGAGAAAGACTGGCTCGTGGGAGGTGCCCCGGCAGATAACTGGTTAAATGCAGAGGATGGTATTATGGAAGTGGTTCCTCACGATGCTGGTTCGTATCAATCAATTATTTCAAAGCAACAGTTTGGAGACTTAAAAATGCATCTTGAATTCCGGCTGATCAGTCCTGTTACCAATGGCGGGCTTTACTTGATGTCCCGATATGAAATCAATATTAAGGATGCTTATGGACAAATTGGCAGCACCCCAATTGGATTCGGGAACGTCGCTGAACCGAAGGATCTGTACCCTGAAGTGAATGTGGCCTTTCCTCTCATGGAATGGCAAACTTTTGATATCGATTTCAAAGCTCCGAGGTTTAATGATTCTGGAATAAAAACAGAAGACGCACGCATTTCTATCCTACATAATGGGGTTTTAATCTATAATGATGTGGCTATAAAAGCGGTAAGAGGATCTACAGCAAGATTGGGAGAAGCAACGCTCGGGCCACTATATTTACAAGAACATGGAGTACCATACCAATTTAGAAATATTTGGTTAGTAGATAAAAGCCTTTCAGGGAAATCAACATTGAAAGCGGAAACCAAAACCAAAAATACAAAAGGACCTTCTAAATCAAAATCGTTAGTTGGTAAAGGTAATGGAGGAAAGGCCAAGATCAGCATAGATGAGGGGAAATCGAATGGATCGAAAAGTGTATCTGATTTGGAAAAAACTACAAAGCTTATTACTGAAAAGTATGTCAATTCGAATGAATCTAAAATCTCTGGCAGTACAGATGTGGTTGCACTCCCGCCAGCAAAAAAAGGGGGTAACGGGAAGAGTATCAAAGCTTCTTATCAGGAGGAGCTTAATCCGGCTTATGCAGAAATCGTTTTAAACATAGAAGAATTTGGTACTTGCGAACCATCAGCTCCATCCGGATTTGTTCACCCAGGTGTTCTATTAAACATCGGGCAACTGGAGGAATTAAAAAAAAGAGTACTCGCCGGAACTCAACCTCAAAAAACAGCTTTTGATGCATTGAAAGAAAGTGACTACGGCGATTTAAACTATAAAGCAAATCCTGTTGACAGCGTATTTTGTGGCCCTCATTCTAATCCAAATATTGGTTGTAAGGATGAACAGTCCGACTGTGTGGCAGCGTATACCCATGCTTTGCTTTGGGTAGTTTCGGGTAATAAATACTATGCTGAAAAGGCAATTGAAATTATGAACAATTGGTCTTATACTTTGGTTGGCGGTCACAGTTATGGAAATGGACCAATACAAACTGCTTGGGCTGGCGCCGTTTGGCCAAGAGCTGCTGAGATAATAAGGTATACTTACGGCGACTGGTCGGATACAGATGTTCTGAAGTTTCAAAATATGTTACGTACCCAATATCTACCTACCATTATGCATGGGGATTGCGAAAATGGCAATAAGGAGCTGGCTATGGCAGATGCTCTGGTAAATATTGGGGTTTTTCTCGACGACAAAGATGTATTCAATCTGGGGATTAAAATGTGGAGGGGACGAACCCCTGCCTATATCTATTTAAAAGAAGACGGGCCAATTCCTATTGAACCTCCGGGTTGTGGTCCTGCAATATGGGGCAACAAAGGATTTACCCCTGATTTTGTTAACGGGATTCTTCAAGAAACAGCACGAGATTCACATCATGCATGGTATGCCTTCTCATCTATGATTAATGCGGCAGAAACAGCTTATATACAGGGAGTTGATTTGTATGGAGAGCAATCGAAGCGAATTATGGCAGCCCTTGAATTTCAAGCACAGTATCTGAAACCTAATGACGTTCCTGCACCTAAAAATTTAATATTTGCATTACAACCTACCTGGGAAATTGCATACAACCATTTCCATAACCGTATGGGATTTCCTTTACCTAAAATGTCTGTGGTTATTCCTACCAACCGACCTACTGGTGTCAATCATCATATGGCCTGGGAAAGCTTTACACATGGCGACATGGGAAAAGTTGGCCTTAAACCCTTGGTGGATAAATAATGTGACGACGAGTAATATCTGGATATATACTGTTTGGAATCTTTACTAAACAAAAGAAAAATAATCTTTACTATGAAATTGAAATCAATAAAATTTATTTCAAAGCTGTTAATAGTTTTATCTATTGCTTTTTTGAATTCCACAGTTTCAGCTCAAAAGCCCATAAATGGAAATGGTAAAGCATACCTGAAAACTAGTCTCAATGCCTATTCTTTTACAAAACCTTTGCTAAACTATGCTAAAGGAAGAGCAAATGGACCCCAAATGACATTGTTCGAATTTATGGATTTTGCCGCCGAACAGGGTTTCGAGGCCGTTGATCTGACGGGCTACTTCTTTCCGGGTTATCCAGAAGTACCATCTGATGATTTTATATACAAAGTTAAAAGATATGCATTTCAGAAAGGCCTCGATATAAGTGGTACCGGTGTACGTAACGACTTTGCTGATCCTGATCCGGTTAAACGTAAGGCAGATGTAAAACATGTAAAAGAATGGATTGATGTTGCGGCAAAACTTGGGGCACCGGTGATTCGGGTATTTTCAGGTCCTGTTCCTGAAGGTTATAAAGATAAATGGGATGAAGTGGCAGAATATATGGCAGTTAGCCTGAAGGAATGTGCTGAATATGGCAAACAGAGAGGTGTTTTGGTGGGTGTTCAAAACCATGGAGATTTCCTAAGTACTGCCGATCAAACGATTAAAATTGTAGAAATGGTTAATTCCGATTGGTTCGGAGTAATTGTGGATGTTGGTTATTTTATTACTCCCGATCCTTATGCAGATATTGAAAAAGTAATGCCTTATGCCGTCAACTTTCAACTTAAAGAAAGCGTATTTGGGGCAAAAAGTACCATAAAAACCGATCTTCTTAAAATTATGGATATCATTATTAGGGCGGGCTATAGAGGATATATTCCAATAGAAACACTTTCTGCAACAGGCGGTAACAAAGACAAAAATGATGAGCTTGTAGGTGATGAAAAGAGATCGGCCTATGATCCATATACTGCCGTGCCTGCATTTTTAAAAGAGGTTAAAGCTGCTCAAAAACTGGCTTTTAACCTGTGAAAATTTGAAACTATTGAAAAGAATAAGTAGGAAATTATAATATATCAAAAATGAAAAATAGAACAGCCATTCTGAAAAGTTTAATTATTGGTTTTATGTTACCAATTTCATTCCAGAATTTTGCTCAGCCTGTTGAAAAATGGGAACCCCTATTCGATGGAAAAACATTAAACACATGGGACCAAATTCAAGGGAATGCAATTTATGAGGTGAAAGATGGAATGATAATCGGAACCACAGTCCTTGATTCACCTAACAGTTTTTTAGTCACCAAAAAGAAATACAGTGATTTTGTACTCGAACTCGATTTTAAAGTAGATGAAGGACTTAACTCAGGGATTCAGTTTCGTAGCAGCGCCGATCCAAATTTTAAAGACGGCATCGTTCATGGATATCAGGTTGAAATTGATCCAACCCAAACAAAAATGTATTTTGAAGAACCCCAAAATCAACGAAAAAATGGGGAGATGGTTCCTCCAGGAGCAGAGCCAAGAAACTGGACGGGTGGCATTTACGAGGAGAAGGATCGTGGTTGGCTGAATGATCTGACCACAAATGAAGCAGCAAGAAAAGCATTTAAACCGGGCGAATGGAATCATTTTCGCATTGAAGCAACCGGATATCGTATTTATACTTGGATAAATGGCGTTTTGGCTTCCTCACTTTTTGACGATCATGCCTTATCGGGTTTTATCGGACTCCAGGTGCATGCAACCAAGGAGAGCACGCCCATGAGCGTTTACTTTAAAAATCTAAAAATTCAGGATCTTACAGTAAATTCTGCAGCCTTAAATAAAGCAAATCAGGATTTAACAAAGAAAAAAACGAACTCCGCTGTAAAAACAAGCCTGAATGCATTCTCTTTCGGAAAAATGCTAAATAGCGGAGAAATGTCTCTTTTTGATTTGGTAGATTATTGTGCTGAAAACGGTTTTGATGCCGTCGATTTAACCGGTTATTACTTCCCAGATTATCCCGAAATTCCTAGCGATGAGTTTATATTCGATCTTAAATACCATGCCCATAAAATGGGAATAGAAATAAGCGGCACAGGAGTGAGAAACGATTTGGCCACTCCTGATCCCGCAAAAAGGGCCGCCGATGTGAAGCATATCAAAGAATGGATAGAAGTAGCCGCCAAACTCGGCGCTCCGGTTGTAAGGGTTTTTGCCGGACCCGTACCTGCTGGTTATGAAAACAAATGGGATGAAGTAGCAGCCTGGATGGTTGAAAGCTATAAGGAATGTGCTGAATATGCCGCTAAATATGGAGTAATTATTGGAATACAGAATCATGGCGATATGTTAATGACTGCGGATCAGACCATTAAAATAGTAGAAATGGTGGATTCAAAATGGTTAGGTGTAATTGTAGATGTTGGTTATTTTATTACAGAAGACCCATATATTGATATTGAAAAGGTAATGCCGTATGCAGTTAATTACCAGATAAAAGAGAGTCCTTTTGGTGTTTTGAGCCGGGTAAGAACGGATATGCCTCGTTTATTGAGAATAATTAATAATAGTGGGTACAAAGGTTATCTGCCTATTGAAACTTTGGGTGATAAGGTTATGAAAACCCAGAAAAGACCCGATTACCCATTCAGACCTTACGACCCCGAAAAAATGGTTCCCGCTTTTTTGAATGAACTAAAAGTAGCTATCGCAAATGAATATAATAATTGTAACGAATGACTAAATTACCTACCGGAATGGACTGATTTTTCCTCCTGTTGAATGTTTTGTACCCCGGTATAGATTATATATTCAGCCTGCTATTTGATAACGACAGGTAATTTTGCATAAACAGGAATGGATTAAATATATAAAATGAAAGCAAATCTACTCATGAGAAAAAGTTTATTAATAATTACACTGCTTAGCTCTGTCTTATTTGCCGGAAGGGCACAAAAAAACGTTGGGGAAAATGATAATAGAGACATCTGGGCCTTACAAGTTTCGAGTATGTCTATAAACTATGACTTAACTGGAAAGGAAATCTTAAAGCTAAGCAATGCTTATGTGAAAATGAGAACGAATGTAGTAGAGCAAAATAAGCTGGTTGACAAAAATTCAAATCCTGAAGCATTTCAGGCAAATGTGGCAAAGAATGAATTAGCAGGCATGAAACTAATAAAAAAAAGTGTCTATAAATTACTGAAAGATGAACAGGCAGATGAGGCTATGTTATTATTGGGAAGTTTTAATGCTCGCTGGGACTCATATCAGAAGGTTCTTATTGACTTAAATCTTACTGAAGAAGAACTTGCTACCACATCAAAGTTGCTGGCAGATTATATGAAGGATTATTTGCTGGCGAGGAAAATATCTGAGGAATCAGGTGAAAGATTTTCAGGAAGAACTGCCTCAGAACTCAAAACTAAGCTTGATAAAGCTATCTCGGAAAACCTAGATCAGGTAAATTTTGCAGATTGGGAAAAAGCTACTCAACGAAAACCAAAAAAGTTAGTAGACAAAACTATAACCTTATAAAGATAGATGGAACAGGAAGTTATTAAGGCAGGAATTATTGGATCAGGCTTTGCAGCCCGTTTTCACTATGAAGCATTGCGACGTGTTTTCAGTACAAAAATTGAGATTATTGGAGCCTATTCTAAAAGTCCTGAAGAACTTATTGACTTTACTAAAGAACGAGGCATCAGAATCTTTGATTCCATGGAACAATTAATTAATGAATGTGATGTCCTTCATGTTTGCACTCCACCGGTTACTCATGAACCAATTGCTATTGCAGTATTAAAACAAAATAAAGACGTAATTATTGAAAAGCCCTTCACAGGATATTTTGGAGATGGCAGTAAAGATTTTAACGGGGATGAATTCCCTCGCGAGATTGGATTAAAACATGCTGTTGAAAGTATTCAAAGAATGTTAAAAGCTGAGAAGGAAAGCAAGGGTTCTATTATGTATGCCGAAAACTGGGTGTATGCACCTGCTATTCAGAAAGAAAGAGAAGTAATTGAAAAAACCGGAGCGCAAATTTTGTGGATACAGGCACAACAGTCTCATTCAGGTTCACATTCTCGCGATTATGGAAAATGGAGACTTGCAGGTGGGGGATCGTTAATGGGAAAAGGAGCACATCCATTATCAGCAGCCATTTATCTGAAGCACGCAGAAGGAATTGCCCGAAATGGTTCTCCCATTCACCCAAAAACAATCTCGGCTCGTGTGCATTCCATTACCCGTTTACCTAACTTCCAAAATCATGGGCATCTCAAAGATTCATATACAGATATCGAAGATTACGCAACCACTCACATTGTATTTGAAGACGGAACCATTGCCGATATAACCGCTAGTGAATTATTGCTCGGGGGTGTTAAGAATTATATTGAGATTCATGCAAATAACCACAGAACTGTCTGCAATATTACCCCAAATAATGCTATGCAAACTTATAACCCTGTTGAAGAAAATTTCAAAGATATTTATGTGGTCGAAAAAACTGGTACCAAGCAGGGATGGTCGAATATGTCACCTGACGAGGCATGGTTTAATGGCTATCAGCACGAAATGGATGCTTTTTATAAATCGGCAGCATCTGGCTCACCAATTGAAAGCAACAGCAGCCTGGCTTCAGATGTAATTGCAACCATTTATGCGGCTTATGTTTCAGCTGAAAGAAAAGGTGCTGAAACCAATATTATAATACTTAAATAAAAAATAAATATTTGAAATAATTAATAAACCTTAATACATAATCTTATGAAAAAAATTTACTTTTTATTGATTGCGTTATTAGTGGGAAACCTAACATACGGGCAAACACTGATTGTTGGACAGGATTTTGACAACGAAACCTCATGGGCTTATACAACCGACCCTGCAGCCTATGGTACTGATACTGATAGTGATGTATGGGCCTCGGTAACAACACTCGGCAGATCAGATAATGGACTAGATTTAGCTCAGAATGGAGTAAAATTTTGGGGTATGCATGATTTGGATAATCCCTGGGTAAGTAATCCAGTGGATGATCCTTTAGCCCCTGGTCTTGGATTAACTGCACCCTATGATCATACTATGGTTTTTGAAGATGTTACCCTTACAGGTAAAACCGAAGTTAATCTGTCATTTTACTATAATGCTTACTCCCTGAATGCAGGATATTTAAAAATAGAATTGTTTTATAATAATGTTAGTCAGGGTGAAGAAATGGTATTCAGTGATGCTGACGGAACCGCAACTGTTGGTGGATGGGTTAAATTTACCAAAGCCATTCCGGATGGATTAACCACTTTAGGATTAATTTTTCATAGTTATAACAATCAGGATTATATGGCTATGGATAATATTTTACTTGAGGCTGGAGGAAGCAGTCCGGTTTGCGATCTGGCTTTGGGAACAACTACGGCTGTTTGTGATGCTGTTACAGATGGCGTTGACACGTATACAGCAACTGTAGCCTATACAGGTGGAGCTGCTGAAACATTTGTTGTTGCAGCCAGCAGCGGAATGGTTAGCGGCGACGATCCCACATCAGTAGCAGCCGGGACTATTATTATCTCTGGTATTGTGGAAGGAACAGATGTTACTTTAACAATAACCAGCGCATTATGCAATGCTGAAGTTATAGTAACGGCTCCAAATTGTGTTCCCGAAGAACCTAAACCGGAACTTCCAATAGTAGATCATTTCGATTACACTGAAGGTACCGCGCTTACAGCGAGTGAACTTTGGACACAGGATGGAACAGGAGATTCAGTATTTATTTCTGCTGGGAATTTATCCTATTCCGATTTACAGGCTTCATCCGGAAACTCAGTTTCATTCTCTGCCGATGGGGCAGAATCTCTATTGAGTTTTACCCCCGTAACTACAGGAAAAGTTTACTTTTCTTTTATCTTTAAAGTTAGTGATATAACAAACTGGACTAAAGGTGGATATTTTGTTTCTTTGGGCAATTTTCAATCTAGATTAAACATACAACCCATTGGTAATCAATTTGGAATAGGTATTGCTAAAGTGAACAGTCTGGCAGAGGTAATTTGGTTGCTTAGTGGCAGTGACTCTGTAAAATTTGATGTAGATAGTGAAATCTTTGTCGTTATGAATTACGATGTGGATGCTGGTACTTCGGAGGTATGGATAAATCCTGCCGGTACTGATCTGGGTCTCGAAACGGCCCCTGCATCTGCCCTGTTGTTAACAGGTGCAGATATGGCTGAAGTTGGGAAATTTGTAATTCGTCAAGACTCAGAATCGGAAACACCAACCATTGTTATGGATGAACTAAGAGTTGGTGTAACATGGGCATCAGTAACCCCACGTGCATCGACCAATTCAATTGATAAATATAACTCGAAGGTTACTGTTTATCCAAATCCTGTTTCCAATGGCTATTTTTCAATTCAATCAACAAGCAACGCTGAGAAGCATGTGAAAATATTTAATGATTTAGGACAACAAGTTTATTATAAGGTCATTAAGGAAAATCAAATGGTAGATGTCACTTCTCTTGGAGCAGGTATTTATTTTGTAATGTTCGAGGAAAAAGGGAATATTTCAACAGAGAAAATCCTTATCACAAAGGAATAAGGATCCCGAAATCTTATTTGCGGCGACAATTATTGTGTATGCGGAATAGAATCAGTAGCAAGACTCAAGTTTTAAGTAGCCTTATAATATTTTTAGAAACCAACAGGCCTACGTGAGCGTTGATTCTGATTCGAATCTTGACTTAAATTTAGTTTGAGAATGCAATTCTATTGTCTTTTAATTGAATTTCAACCTATTGAAAACAGAATAAAATGAAATCTGAAATACAGGAAAAAATCGTTAAGGGAATGCCTATGTTCGCTCCGGGTGACCCTGAAATACTGACCAGAGAAAGAAAGGAACTTACAGAATTACAGAGCAAAGGAAGGTTAGCCAGAATAAGATGGTATTTTTCAAAGTCGGGTCCGGGATGGATGCAAAGTGCCATGACATTGGGCGGGGGAAGCGCAATGGCTTCACTTTTTGCCGGTGCTTTTCTTCAATACAAGTTACTTTGGGTGCAACCATTAGCTATGGTCCTTGGAATTATAATGCTATCAGCTTTGGCACATCAGACTCTTTCAACCAAAACCAGGCCATTCTATGCTATGAAGCAGTTTGTGAGTCCTGCCCTGGCATGGGCATGGGCAATTTTTGCTCTGATAGCAACTATTATTTGGCATTTCCCTCAATATGCCCTGGCCGCAGGTATGGCAGATGATATTATCAAAGCATTAACAGGAATAGAAATTGTTTCGCAAACAAAACAAACCTTTCTTTTGCTTGGACTTGGACTTTTCTTTTTGGGAATTGGAATTGCAGTGAGCTGGAATTATGGTAACGGTAGAAAAGGGATTAAAATTTTTGAGAATATAATTAAAATTATTATCTGGTTTATCATCTTTTCATTTGCTACCGTTGTCATCATTAGCAGCTTTTCTGAGAATGGAATTGAATGGGGAAAAGTGTTTAGGGGTTTTGTACCTTTTAGCTTCACAGATCATGGAATTAACTGGAATATTCCTACAGACAAAAGGGGTATATCTATTTTAATTGCATCTTTTAGTGCTGCAGTGGGGATTAACATGACCTTTCTTTTTGGCTATTCTTTTCTGGCAAAAGGCTGGGGAAAAGAGCATAAGGGATTGGCAAAATTTGATCTTATAACAGGCATGTTGTTACCTTATACACTTGCTACAGCTCTTATGATAATTGCTGCAGGAACAACTATTTATGGATCAGGAACACTTGCGGCTGATGCAACAAACCTCTCGCCTATACAAGCTGCCGGCATGCTGGAAGCAGCAGGAATACCTCCTTTAGTGTCCCGACTCATATTCGGTATGGGTATTATCGGTATGGCAGTGAATGCAATTATCCTGCATATGTTGGTATCAGGTTTTGCAGTTTGCGAAATATTTGGCATTGAGCCCCAAGGATGGAAATATAAATTAGCTACTTTAATCCCCGCACCTGGTTTTTTGGGTGTAATACTCTGGAGTAAAATCGGAACTTGGATCGCTATTCCTACTTCAGCTATAAGTTTGATAATGTTACCCGTCGCCTATATCGGATTTTTCTTGCTGAATAATAGTGAAAAATACCTCGGTAAAGATATGCCAACAGGAAGATTAAGGTTTTGGTGGAATACAGGTATGATAGTTGCTATCCTGGTTACTCTGGCTAGTGTTACGTATTATTTGATAACTGTAGTCCCTACTTATTTTGAAAAATGGTTTTAGATAGTAATATGATAAAATTTAGCGCTTTTGCTGATGAGGTATGTAGTAATTTTGAGGAACAGCTTAAGTTTCTGAAATCTCAAAATATCAGATTTATTGAAATTAGATTCGTAAATGGTAAGAATATTATGGATCTTTCAGAAAAGGAATTGAATAAAGTAAAAGAGCTTTTGGAGAGCTATTCAATTGGGATCAGCGCTTTAGGATCCCCTATTGGGAAAGTCAGGATAGATGAAGATTTAGAAGGGCATTTTGATAAATTCAAGCATGCTGTAGACATTGCGGTATTTTTAAATGCCCCTTTAATACGTGTTTTTAGTTATTATGCACCCATTGGTGGCATAATTGAAAATTTCAGAGGAGAGGTTCTGGGATGGATGGCTAAAATGGCAGATTTTTTGCGCAATTCAAAAATTGTGATGGTACACGAAAACGAATCTCATATTTATGGTCATAGCGCAGAAAACTGCATAGATATTGCATTATCAGTAAATTCTCCAAACCTTAGGCTCGCCTACGATCCGGCGAATTTTGTATGGGGAGAAAATATTCATAATAATATGAATGTTTGCTGGCCTGTAATGAAGCCCTTCGTGAACCATATTCATATTAAAGACTGGAAGATAGGTAGTTCTGATATCGGATCCATGCCTGGTGAAGGGGACGGTCAGATACCTGAATTAATCCAAGAATTAGCCAGAATGAAGTATTCCGGATTTGTTACCATGGAGCCACATTTGAGAATCGGAGGTCAGTTTGGTGGTGATACAGGCCCAGAGCTATTTGTGGAAGCAATTAAGGCAACCCGAAATCTATGCAACATTGCAGGCTTAAAATACTTTTAATTACAATTCAGATTAATAATTAATTAATACCTTGCAGATGAAAGCCAACATTCGATGGGGAATACTTAGTACGGCCAGAATTGGAGTCGTGAAAGTAATCCCTGCCATTATGCATGCCAGATTTTGCGAAGTAACAGCCATTTCATCTCGTGACTTCGATAAATCAAAAAGTATTGCTGAAAAGTTGGGAATTCCCAAATTTTATGGCTCGTATGAAGAACTGATTAATGACCCGGATATTGATGCCATTTATAATCCTTTGCCAAATCATTTGCATTTGGAATGGACAATCAGGGCAATAAAAGCAGGAAAACATGTTTTATGTGAGAAGCCAATCGCATTAAACGCAACAGAAGCTATTCAACTTAATGTAGCTTCAAAAAAATATCCCAGACAAAAAATAATGGAAGCCTTTATGTACCACTTTCATCCCCAGTGGATTAAAGTGAAAGCTATTATAGATTCCGGAAGAATAGGTGAAGTAAAGACCATTCAATCCTTTTTCTCGTATTACAACATCGATCCGACAAATATTCGTAATAAAACTGAGGTGGGAGGAGGGGCATTAATGGATATTGGATGTTACTGTATGTCTTTCCCACGATTTTTACTAGGGAAAGAGCCTATCAGAGTTCTTGGAATAATCAATCGCGATCCGGAAATGAAAATCGATAGGCTGGCGTCGGGAATATTGGATTTTTCGGAGGGAGTAACATCAACTTTTACCTGTGGGACGCAACTAATGCCCTATCAACGAGTCAATATTTTAGCTGATAAAGGACATATTGAAGTAGAAGTTCCCGTCAACGCTCCACCTGATTCTCCTTCGAGAATATGGTTGCGAACCGGTTCTGAAAGAGAAGAAATTGTTTTTGATCCGGTCGATCAGTACAGCCTTCAGACTGAAGCCTTTGCTCTGGCGATTATTAAAAATACTGCACTTCCTTATACTCTGGACGATTCAGTAGCAAATATGAAGGTAATAGAAGCTGTGGCTGAAAGTTCAAATACCAATAACTGGATTTCCATATAATTGGTTGAATATGGTAATAAAGAAGATTTTAATGGGAAGAAGAAAATTCCTGAATAGATAAAATTTTAAATTATGAGAGCTGGAATAATAGGTACCGTTTTGTTTTTTATTCTTAGTACTAATGCAAAAGCCCAGGTTATTCATCATGTTGCACCCGGACAAGGCACCCTGGCTTCAGCTATTCAATCGGCCGCACCAAATGACATCCTTGAACTACTATCTGGAAGAAAATATACTGTCGCATCAGGAGCCTCCGGCTTTGGAGTGCTCGGTTTTCCTTTGACCATTAAGGTGGAAGATAATGCTACTGAAAAAGCAGTGTTATGTTTGGAGGATGACGTAGACCCGTCAAAAAAATATTACTTTTTTGAAGTAAATGATGGCGCTGCGCTGACACTTGAAGGGCTTGATATTCATGGAATTTCAGGAGGAGAAGCAGTAGCTGCTAGTATGCTTATTTTTGATGCAAGACCTACTCCGAGCGAAGCAAAAATCGGTAATTTTCATTTTAAGGATTGCATATTTCATGATTTTACTGATTATATAATACACGGTATGAAGGATGATTATGCCCGTGGCCTAATACAGGATTCAGTTTTTATAGACCAGGTTACCGTGTATAATGCAAACCATTTTCTTCAATACAAACATGTGTCGCTGCATCATCTTGAAATGACCAATTCAACCATATACAATCTGAATGGCATGGCATTGAAAATTGGAAAAATAGGCTACCGATGTGTACTTGAGCATCCTGAAAAACCTTATATACCAATATCTCCTGAAACCATTACACCTACTGGATTTATCGACCACTGTACTCTGAATAATTTAGGGGATATTCATGGCCATATTCAAATCGACAATTCTTATCATCCTCTTACTATTTCCAATTGTATTATTTCCCACCAGCAGCAATATAACCAACCTGCGGTATATCTATTCGAACCCATGTGCGATACAGCTGTAATTATTGAAAATACATGTTTTTGGGATGTTACCCCACCTAACGATGAATTAGGGACAGAATGGATTTCTTATGTATTTAAGGATAGTATGACTTATAACCCATATTATAATAATGCTGTTGAGGGAGATTTCTCCCTACCTTATAATTCTCCTCTTCTTACTGCTTCAACAGATGGTGGCCAAATTGGTGATCTGAGATGGGGAGTTTATGACGCAACCGGAATTAAAGAAAATATGCCCGGCTCTACGGAAAATATACTGGAGCAAAGCTTCCCCAATCCATTTCATGGATCAACGGAAATTAACTTTCACCTTGTATCTGCTTCAAGTGTTAACATTAGAATATATAGTATTATAGGAGTGGAAGTAGAAAGTCTGGCTAATTCAGTATTTCCTGAAGGCGATCATAAGGTGTATTGGAATGCCGGGAAAAACAAAGCTGGAATATATTTCTGTAAAATGGAAACCGGGAGTTACACTAAAACTATACAATTAGTTCTTAAGTGATCTATGCTAATTCATTGTAAATAAATAATCGGGATAAATGAGATATATTTTTTTAAAATATTGCCTTCCGAACTTTATAGATCCACAGATTTGGTATTGCTTTTGTTTTGAATTCCTCCAATAGCTATAAGTCGATAATTAAAAAGTATTAAAATGAAAAAGTTAAGTTTTCCCTTTCTTCTTACGATACTGGTATTATCAATAGGGTATTCTGCTTCAGGCCAGACAAAAAAGAGGGGTGAAGTAACCGGGGGACTCCCACCTGACGCTAATACACTGAATATTGGCGATCCCGCGCCCGGTTTTGAGCTGCTGGGCATAGATGGAAAAACATATACACTGGCTGATTTTAAAACAGCAAATCTCCTTATGGTTGTGTTTTTATCAAATCATTGTCCATACTCCCATGCAGCAGAGACTCGACTAATCCCAATGGTTAAGGAATTTAAATCGCAAGGTCTGGAGGTAGTGGCCATCAATCCGAATAATCCGGAAAGTGTCCGTGCCGACGAACTTGGTTATTCAAAATATAACGATAGCTATGAGGAAATGATACTTTATGCCAAAGAGGCTGGCTTTCCGTTCCCCTATTTGTATGACGGCGATAAACAGATGGCTTCTAAAGCTTATGGCTGCCTGGCTACACCACACGTATTTTTATTTGACAAGGACAGAGAACTAAGATATGCTGGCCGTGTTGATGATTCACGTTTTGCCGATCCCGCCACAGTAACTTCACATGATACAAGAAATGCAATAGAAGAATTATTAGCCGGACAAGTTGTTACAACCCCAACTACAACCGTTATGGGTTGCTCAACAAAATGGAATTATAAGCGCGAAGACGTATCTGAGGCTAAAACCAGTCTTGCTTTGGTTCCGGTAACTATTTTAGAAATCGATGCTGAAGGTGTCGCAGAACTAGCTAAAAACAACTCAGACCGATTACGACTGGTAAACGTTTGGGCAACATGGTGTTCACCTTGCGTGGCCGAATTTCCCGACTTAGTCGCCATTTCCCAAAGACTTGGAAACCGGCCCTTCGAAATGATTACTATTTCGATGGATAACCCAAAAATGAAGGAACAAACCGTTGAATTTCTTGTGAAACATCAAGCCGTCCCCCCAAATGCTTTGAGTAGGAAGCTTGAAAATGAAGGCCGGACAAGCCTGAATTATATTTATACCGGGGCCAGCAGCGATGCCATCATAAAAGCTTTGGACACTGAATGGAAAGGACCACTGCCTTTTACTGTACTTATTGCACCAGGAGGTGAAATCATTTACAGGCAAAATGGCCCAGTCGATCCTATAGAACTCAAAAACTTCATTTACGATTATCTGGGTGGTTATTATGATAAGTAGGATGGTGTTGGGGCTCCTGAGCCTGCCGAAGGATAGTGTAATAATGTCCTGATAAATTTGTTAAATAACTTTTTCAAAGCCGCAAACCAGCCTCTCCCCTTCAGGGGAGACGGGAGAGGGGTAGTTAATGTGGTAGTGTAGTAGCGTGCTGATGTGCTTCCCAATAGCTATCTGCAATGCTGGTCAATCAGCTGAATATGTTAAATACAACATCCAGTTCCAGAAACTATTTATCCCTCAATCAATTTCAATCAATAAACAAGGCTATTCCATAAAGTTTTTCTATTTTCGCAAATTAATAAAGAAGTGATGACGTGATATCGTGATATCGTGATGACATGATAAAGTGAAGAGGTAAGAAAGGTATTTGTTTGAAAAATAGAAATACTACCTTATCACGACTAACTTGCCTCCCCCCTTTCCGCGTGTCGCTGAAGCTTTAGCGGAAGCATAAGGGGGGATCAGAGGGGGGTAAAACAAGTAATGACGTGATATCGTGATATCGTGATATCGTGAAGAAATTCAAATCAGCAACAAAAATGGACTACAATTTTAAAGAGATCGAAAAGAAATGGCAGCAGTATTGGGAGGAAAACAAGACCTTTAAAACCCCAGATGATACCAGCAATCCCAAAAAATATTATGTATTGGATATGTATCCTTATCCCTCCGGTGCAGGCCTTCATGTGGGTCACCCTGAAGGATATACAGCCACCGATATCGTTAGTCGTTATAAGCGTATGAAGGGATTTAATGTGCTTCACCCTATGGGATGGGATGCATTCGGACTTCCGGCTGAACAGTATGCTATTCAAACAGGAACTCATCCATCCATTATTACCAACAAGAATTGTGATACCTTTCGTCGTCAGATTAAGGAAATCGGATTGAGTTACGACTGGGACAGGGAAATTAATACTACAGATCCCGACTATTATAAATGGACCCAGTGGATATTCATAAAATTGTACAATACATGGTTCGATTTTGAGCAAAATAAAGGTCGCGATATAAAAGAATTAATAGTGCCGGCCGACCTGGTCTCAAAAGGTAGTGAGGCGGAAAAAGAATACATAAAATCGAAAAGACTGGCTTATTATGATAATGCCCAGGTCTGGTGGTGCAATAGCTGTAAAATTGTTTGCGCCAACGAGGAAGTTCTTACCGATGGAAGTCATGAAAAATGCGGCCACACCGTGGAGAAAAAGAATCTGAAACAATGGATGTTGAGGATACATCACTATGGCGACAGACTTTTACAGGGTCTTGATGGTCTCGACTGGCAGGATGGAGTAAAGGATATGCAGCGGAACTGGATTGGGAAATCTGTGGGTGCTGAAGTGGATTTTACTATTGATGGTCTCGATGAGAAAATAAAAGTTTTTACTACCCGGCCTGATACTCTTTTTGGCGCCACTTATATGGTTCTCGCTCCGGAACACGAGCTTACAAAGAAAATTACTGTAAAAGAACAGTTAGAAAATGTTGAGGCCTATATAAAAGCAGCCGGACTAAAATCTGATCTCGACAGAACCGATCTGGCAAAAGATAAATCGGGTGTTTTTAGTGGCAGATACGCGATTAATCCTGCGAATAACGAAAAAATTCCTATCTGGATAGCCGATTATGTGCTTACCGGATACGGAACAGGAGCCATTATGGCGGTGCCGGCTCATGATACCCGCGACTTTGAATTTGCACAGAAATTTAAGTTGAAAATTAATTGTATTATGGATCCTGAAACTCCTGATGAGGATGTCAGAAAAGCTGTTTTAAAAGGTGAGATGAGCTGGACAGAAGGTGGGAGATACATTAATTCTTCCAATTCTCAGAGCGGACTGGATATAAATGGATTGGATAAGGCAGAGGGAATTGCAAAAGCAATTGAATGGCTGGAAGATAATAAATTGGGAGAGAAAAAGGTCAATTTTAAATTACGCGATTGGTTGTTCAGCCGGCAAAGATACTGGGGCGAACCTTTCCCTGTTATTCATTGGGAAGATGGCGAAATAAGCTTGCTGGAAGAAAATGAACTCCCTCTGATTTTACCCGAACTTGAAAAATTCGAACCGGGTAATTCCGGAGAATCGCCCTTGTCGAACGCAGGAGATTGGCTGAATGTTGTTGATGAAAACGGCCGGAAAGGTCGCCGGGAAACCAACACTATGCCTCAATGGGCCGGCTCATGCTGGTATTATCTGAGGTATATCGATCCGCTAAACACAGGTGCCATATTCGACAAGAAAAAAGAAAAATACTGGATGCCCGTCGATCTGTATATCGGCGGTGCCGAGCATGCCGTTTTGCACTTGCTCTATAGCCGGTTCTGGCATAAAGTTTTATTCGATTTAGGAATCGTTTCAACCGATGAGCCTTATACCAAGCTCTTTAATCAGGGAATGATTCTTGCCTTTGCCTACGAAACCCAGACAGGGGCAAAAGTAGGAGGCGACTTTGTGGAGCAAAAAGAAAGTAAATTCTTCCATAAAGAAACAGGGGAAGAGCTTAAACAGATCGTGGCAAAAATGTCGAAATCACTTAAAAACGTAGTGAATCCCGATGATGTTACCTCTAAATATGGAGCAGACTCCTTGCGTCTGTATGAAATGTTTATGGGTCCGCTGGATGCGGCAAAACCATGGGACGATAAAGGTGTTAAGGGCGTTTTTGGATTTTTGGCTAAAGCCTTTAGGTTTTTTGCAAATACAGAAAATATAACAGAAGAGGAAGATGATAAAGAAACTTTAAAAGCCCTTCACCAGACCATCAAAAAAGTTGAGTCTGACATTGAAAATCTGCATTTTAACACTGCCGTTTCTGCCTATATGATATTTACTAACCATGTTACAAAAAAAGGAAAAGTAAGCAAGAAAACAGCCGAGACCTTCGCTTTGATTCTGGCCCCTTTTGCGCCCCACCTGGCTGAGGAGTTTTGGCAGATTTATGGACATAATGATACTTTATCATACGAACCATGGCCACAGGTGAATGAGTCGTACTTAACGGAGGCCAGCTTCGAATATCCTGTATCATTTAATGGGAAAATGCGCTTTAAATTAGAGCTCCCGGTTGATGTGGATAAGGCAGGTGTGGAAAAAGCTGCATTGGAGGACGAGCGAACGCATAAGTGGCTGGAAGGAAAAACACCTAAAAAGGTAATTGTTGTTCCGGGAAAAATTATAAATTTCGTAATCTGATTTATTTTGAAAATAACTAAAAAGAAACCAGCTTAATTGCCCACATTTATACTGCTGCAATAGCCTAAATCATTATTGAAACCCAAATCATACTTAAATATAAGCCTGAAAAGGTCCGAACTTAGATTAAATGAAACAAAAAACTATATTATCCAGCTTATTATTAATAATATTCGGGGCATTTTTAACCCAATCATGTAAAAATCTGAAAAGTAGCGATAATGTTGATGAAGAGGCAATCCTGGCAGAAGAAATTCATATTCCAGAGCCAAAAATAGACTACGACAGAATAATGATTGACTCTTTTGAAATTCTTGAGGGAAATATAAAAAGAGATCAGCCTTTATCCATTTTGCTTGGTAATTTAGGGGTGAGTAATAGTGCAATTAACGAAGCCGTAATTAAATCGCAGGGTATTTTTAATCTTAGAAAAATTCAATCCGGGCGACCTTATCTGGCATTCTTTAAATCAGATTCAGTTCACAACATCGATTATTTTGTTTACGAACATTCTCCACTCGAATATCTGGTATTTCAGTTTAAAGATTCTGTGGATGTGTGGACAGGGCAAAAACAGGTCGATACAGTAAACTCCTTTTTTGCTGCAAGTATAGAAAGTTCTCTGTGGAACTCAATGATTGAGAAGGATGCCAATCCTATGTTAGCCATAGAATTATCAGAAATTTATGCATGGTCTATCGATTTCTTTGGCCTGCAGCAAGGGGATAGTCTCAGGGTAATTTACGACGAGTACTTTGTCGATTCCACTTCCATTGGTATTGGAAAGATTTACGGAGCCTATTTTAATCATATGAATGCCAATTTTTGGGCTATCCCATTTGAGCAGGACAGTGTGTTGGATTTTTATGAAGAAGACGGGAAAAGCCTTCGAAAAGCCTTTCTGAAAGCCCCCCTGAGATTTTCTAGGATTAGCTCCAGATTTTCAAACTCCAGATTGCATCCTATATTGAAGATACGAAGACCTCACCATGGAGTGGATTACGCAGCTCCGGTTGGTACACCGGTGAATGCGATTGGCGACGGGGTGGTAATTCAAAAAGAATATAATGGTGGAGCAGGTTATATGCTTAAAATTAAGCATAATTCTGTCTATACAACAGCTTATCTTCATTTAAGTAAGTATGGAGAAGGAATAAAAATGGGAAGCTATGTTAAGCAAGGTCAGGTAATTGGATATGTTGGAAGCTCGGGACTCTCCACAGGTCCGCATCTCGATTTCAGATTCTATAAAAATGGAGCAGCCATCGACCCCTTAAAAGTAGAAGCCCCTCCGGTTTCTCCGGTTAGAGAGGAAAATATGGAAAATTTTAATGAAGTGAAAATACGGGTGATGAATGAAGTTCGCCGAGGGAAATAAGTCTAACCGGAAGGCTCACAAGGAATCTTTCGGCCCTTCGGCAAGCTCAGAGACCTTTATTTTTCAATAATTCCTGAATTTTTAATCTTTTCAATTCGATTTTGTACGGATGTTGCATGCAACATCCATATCCAGCCCTATCTCACCCCCTCCAAAACCCCCTTAACCACCTCCGGGAAATGCTTATACTCCAATTCATGGATCTTTTCAGCCAGACTTTCAGGAGTATCCTCTAATTCTACAGGGCACGAAGCCTGAAAGATAATATTCCCCTCGTCGTATTTTTCATTTACATAATGAATACTTATTCCCGATTGCTTTTCACCATTAGCAATAACTGCCTTGTGAACATTCATCCCATACATACCCTTACCGCCGTATGCAGGCAAAAGAGCAGGGTGTATGTTAACGATTCTGTTTGGAAATGCTTTTACCAGATAGGCAGGAATGAGCCAAAGAAATCCGGCCAGAACAATAAGGTCTGTATTTTTGAAATTATAAAGAAAGCCCTCACTGTTAAATTCTTCCCTTGTAAATGAACCTGATTTTATACCAAGATTTTTTGCCCGCTCCAAAACAAATGCATTTTTATTATTTGACAGAATGAGCTCGACCCTTCCTGTTTCCTGTTCTCTGAAAAATCGAACAAGTCGTTCCGCATTGGTACCTGAACCCGATGCCAGTATTGCTATTTTATTAATATTCATATAGATAAGTGATAGAAAGGATGGTCAGTTTTTCGAACGATAAGTAGCTAAAGTGAGATTGATTTAAAAGAAAATGCAAAATTTGAAGCAATTTATATATTTTTTTGTTTGTTTTTATGCGATTATTGCATTTCTTTGCACAATCAAAAAGTTAATCTATTATTAATTAAAAATTACACAAATGTCTGATACCGCATCAAGAGTTAAAGCTATTATCGTTGATAAATTAGGTGTTGATGAAAACGAAGTTACTCCCGAAGCTAGCTTCACAAATGATCTTGGAGCTGACTCTCTCGACACAGTTGAGTTAATTATGGAGTTTGAAAAAGAATTTAACATTGGTATTCCTGATGATCAGGCTGAAAATATCAGCACTGTTGGTGAAGCCATCAAGTACATCGAGGAAAACGCTAAGTAATTTGTAATTAATTTTTCAGTATAATGGAATTTAAAAGGGTTGTAGTTACCGGTTTAGGTGCTCTGACTCCCATCGGTAATAATGTTCACGATTTTTGGACAAATCTTATTGATGGAGTTAGTGGTTCTGCTTTAATAACCCGATTTGATACTGAAAAATTTAAAACAAAATTTGCCTGTGAGGTAAAGAATTTCGATCCTAACGATTATTTTGATCGAAAGGCTGCCAGAAAACTGGACCCTTATGCGCAATTTGCCCTTGTTGCAGTGGACGAGGCAATTAAAGATAGTGGCATGAAGCTCGAGGAAATTGATACCGACGAAGTCGGTGTAATCTGGGCTTCAGGTATAGGTGGAATTGAAACCTTTACGGAAGAAATGAAGAGCTATTGTGAAGGAGGTTATATCCCTCGCTTTAGCCCTTTTTTTATTCCTAAAATGATTTCAGATATTGCTGCAGGCCACATCTCAATAAAATATGGCTTCAGAGGACCAAATTATGGTACTGTTTCTGCTTGTGCCTCTTCCACAAATGCATTAATAGACGCCTTTAACCTTATTCGCTTAGGGAAGTGCAATGTTATTGTTGCCGGAGGATCTGAAGCTTCTGTTAATGAAACCGGTCTTGGTGGATTTAGCAGTATGCAGGCAATCTCCTCAAATAATGAAAACTTTAAAACCGCTTCCAGACCATTCGATGCAAATCGTGATGGTTTTGTAATGGGAGAAGGTGCGGGAGCCCTCATTCTTGAAGAATATGAGCATGCCATAGCCAGAGGAGCAAAAATATATGGTGAAGTGGCCGGAGGAGGTATGTCGGCCGATGCCTACCATCTTACCGCTCCGCATCCTGATGGATTAGGAGCAAAATTGGCGATGACACGCGCTCTGAAGGATGCCGGAATGAATCCGGAGGATATCGATTATGTTAATGTGCATGGTACCTCTACCCCGGTGGGAGATGTTCCGGAGACTCTCGCTGTTAAAGATGTATTTGGCGAACACGTTTACTCAATGAACATTAGTGCAACCAAATCAATGACAGGTCATTTGCTTGGTGCTGCAGGTGCGGTGGAGGCAATTGCATCTCTGCTGTCTACATTGCACGATATTGTTCCCCCAACAGCACATCTTGATAATGTTGATCCGCTTATTGACCCAAAACTAAATCTAACTCCAAATAAAGCTCAGAAAAGGGTGGTAAATGCAGCCTTGAGCAACACCTTTGGCTTTGGAGGACATAACACATCAATTATTTTCAAAAAGTTTAAATAATTTGTTCAGATTAATTATACGTCCTGTTTTATTGCTATTCAGTAAAAACAAGGAATTAGTTAATAAATTATATCCGATTCTTGGTTTCATCCCTTCAAGAGTAGCGCTATACGAAATTGCCTTTATTCATAAGTCATCTTCAGTCACTTTGCCCGACGGTGAGGTGGTAAATAATGAAAGGCTTGAATTTCTTGGAGATGCTATTCTGGATGCGGTTATTGCTGATTATTTATTCAGACGGTTTCCTGAAAATGATGAAGGTTTTCTTACAAAAATGAGATCTAAGATGGTGAAAAGGAAACATCTTAATCTTTTAGCATACCACATTGGTTTTAAACAACTTGTGATTAGTCAGAGTAGTGTTGCAAAAGATTCCAAGCACCTTTATGGAAATGCATTTGAAGCTATGATTGGTGCCATTTACCTCGATAGAGGGTATCAATGTACCTATAAGTTTATTGAAAGAATTATCGATAAATATGTAAATATTGAAAAGCTGAAGCAAATCGATAGCGATTATAAAAGCCGGCTTATAGAATGGGCTCAGAAAGAAAAGCAAGAAATTATTTTTGAATCTAAAGTCGGTGTGAATTCTCAAATTAAACACCCTCATTTTGTCTGTCATATTTTGCTTTCGAATGCTGAAATCGGAAGAGGAACAGGTAATTCAAAAAAGGAAGCAGAGCAAAAAGCCTCAAAAATGTCCCTCGAAAAGTTATTAGCCTAAGCCTTCATTGGGATTAAATTCCCTTTTTTCCTTTACATTTGTAGTTTAACAGGGTGGTCCTTGAACTTCAGCCCCCTGAGATGGTCTAAGGATCGAAGTATACCTTTTGGTTTCAGAACATAATTTCGTTTTCTAAAATGATTAAGAAGCTTAAACTCGATTATATACCTGATTTCAACTTTCTTTTACTGGCTATTTTGTCTTACGAGAAGGATTATAAATTGGTATGGGATATTAATAATAGTCTAAGTTTCGATTTCATACGAGAGGACGATTATAAAATATTCAATAAGAAAAACAAACTGGAGATTGGGTTTCCGTCATTTATTTACAGAAATGCCAGTCAATACATAGACCACAGGCTACTTGTAAATAAGTCAGATCAGGGTATACTCCTGGAGGAAATAAGGAACATCGATTTTCTTATGGTAATAAAGGGCGACTATTACGAAGGCTATGATAAAATCCTTCAAATGAAACTTCAGAATCTGGAAACCGTCCAGTCCTGTTTTATCATTGATGTTAATAAACTTAAAGACAAAGAGCGTTTGCTGGAAGCATAAAATTATATCAAGGCGCGAAAGAAGGGGTATAAGCTCGACCAAATAGGAATATCAAGGTAATTCTGGTAACCTTCACCAAATAAATTCTGAACTTTTTTTGGCTGTTTAAATACTGGGGACTGCATTTTCCGGTAGAAGGAAAATTGACTTAAAACCAGATCTAAAATCATATCAAGAAATAACAAAAGGACAACGAGAAAGGCGTATAATCTGATTGAAGTAAACAAGACAAGTCCTTGATAAAGAGTTGTTTGAGAAATAATTATTAGTATCCAGATGCTAAGTTTTATGAGCATAAATGGGGTTACTAAAAATTCACTCTTCCCTTTAGTATGCCCGAGGAACAAAATGATCCTTGCCAGAAATAAAGCCAGAAAATAAGATAGCAGGAACCTCCAAGGGAAACTTGCTACGGGCAGCAATAACAATCCTGAAACAAAAGCTAATGGTTTGAAAAAGGAAAGGACAAAATGCATTCGTCCCGCCTTGGAACTCCTTGGTATAAAAACATCTTTGTATTTTCGCTTGAAGCTCGCCGCATGCATAGCCCCGCCATAGTTCTTTAATTTAACATCTTTTACTTTAAACAAGGTAAATCGAAATGGGGTGGAATTTGCCTCTTTATTTTTGGTGTAAAAGCAATTGTCAACGGGATTTTCAATGATTTCTATTTTGAAAAAATTAATTATGTCCTTCCATGTAGTATCTATTTTTCCAGGCCGAAACCAGGTTTTTCTTCTGGAGTAAATATGGCTTAATAATATATATCCCATTATCCATAAAAAGATAGAAATAACTATTACCGAAGGATCCTGTTTAATGGCTATATAAACGGGTCCCAACAGCAAAAGGAGTGTCAATGCAACAGCCAGGTAATTTCCAATATATCTGAGTAGAATAAAAAAATCATTATTCTGGAAAAATTCTTTTTCAGCCTTCATTTTTTCGTACTTCATTCTGGCTCTTGCCGCTGCCCTTTCTCTCGCCTCTCTAAAAATCTGTTCTGCATTTATTAGATCTTCCTTTTGAATATCCTTAACTGAAATACTAATAATGGTTTCCGATTTAATTTCTGCTAAAATCACTTCGTAGGCCTCGCAAATTGCGAGAAATTGCTGATGAGCATCCGGAGCCGGATTTACGTCGGGATGAAATTTTAATGCGAGCTTTCTATATGCTTTTTTCAGGTCTTCTTCATTAACATTCGGAGAAACACCCAGAATTTTATAATATTGCTTTAGCATGAGTGCAAGCTAAAGCATTTCTTTGAATCATACAAAAAGGGGGCGGCAAATTTTACTCTGCCGCCCCCTGGCTAATTAAGCCCTAATTGCTGGTCTATGAAAAAATTACTAAGCTCATACGCCCGGTAATGTCTTTGCTCAGATACAGGTTCTGAGTCTGTTATTTTTTTGCTTTCTTATCTTTTTTCTTTTCATTCACAACTGCTGCCTTATCCTCATCTACGATCACCTCAACATTTACTTCTTTTTCATTTTCCCCATCTTTTGTGGTCTTAATTATTATGGTTTCCCCATCTTCAGTTGTAAATTTCTGGTCGGAATCAGAATCGGTAACAACCATTATTTTTTTCTTCATGCCATCATCAGAATCAATAATTAATATTTTGGCTCCATCTTTTTCAATCCAAACCGGTTCCTCACCATTGTGTTGAAACTTTTTCAATTCGCCTTTTTCACCTGCTTTCATAATAATAACATTCTCTTCTTTATGTTGAATGGATTCTTCTCCATCATCACATATCTTTATTTTCTTCACGGTAAGCTTTGTCTCTCCATTTTCGCCTTTTTCTTTGGTAACAAAAACCTGTGAATCATCATCAGAATCTATATCATGAATCATTTTTTTAATCATTTCGTGCTCTTCCTCACTCATACCTTCTTCCGACATCATTTTGTGAATATCTCCCTCTTTGCCCATCTTGATTTTTTTCACAATTACTGTGGTCTCTCCGTCTTCATCTTCCTCTGTGGTAACGAAAACATGAGCATCATCATCACTTTCATGAATCATTTCCATAATCATTTCATGTTCTTCACCTTTCGATTTATTCCCTGAATGCATTTTATGAATATATTTAGCTTCTGAATCTCCTGTTTGAAATTCATAGGTTTTACCATCCTCTGAAATAAAAGTCATTACTTTATGTTTTTCACCTTCCTTTGGATCGCCGAATGTCATGTCAAGAATTTTAGAAGCATGCTCAACACTTTTTTCATCCTCTACCATATAAACAGTATCTTTTAGAGTTTTACCATCTTTTTGAATGGTAACATGGATTTCAGATTTTTTCTCGTCCTGTGCATTTAATGTGAATGCAACCAGAAGAGCAAACGCAGAAAGCATAATTGATTTCATATTTTTTGATTTTGGTATTGTACAAAACTACGGTCTTTTTTGATTAAGTAAATTTAATGAATGTTAAAGATTGTTAAACCTGGACCGAATCCAACTAATAGCGTATTATATTTGCATCATAATGAGCAAGAAATTCCTTTGGTTGTTGGCCTTTTTTATGGCTGTTATTATGTCGGGACTGATTATTGTGCAGTCTTACTGGATAAGGAATGCAGTTGAAATTAAAGAGGAACAGTTTAGCCAACTCGTTAATCGTGCCTTATACAATGTAAGTTATGTAATCGACAGGAGGGAGGCAACCAACATGATTTATAATCATTTCCTGCCCGGAGAATTCCCTGACAGCAGCAGCACCGGTTTCAGTATGAATTTTACAATTGAATCTGAGCATATTGTCCATGGCCAGTCCAAATACATGTTTCAGGGCTATAATGAATTACGCTCATTGGATATGGGCGAAATACCTGCAGAAAGCCGAGTGGAAATTAAGATTAGCGAGGATAGTCTTTTTACTATAATGATACATGAAGATGGGAAAGATAGTATTTGGAAGGAAAAACCGAATGATGTAATAAAACTTCCCGATCCTGATCTGGTTCGCCAAAAAATTGTTTCAAAGAAGACACTTATCGATCAGGTAGTTACTAAAATGATGCGACCTAATCGCAGTATTCAGGAAAGGATAGCACCCGGGGATTTGGAAAATCTTATTCAGAATCAATTGGCAGGTTTAGGTTTAAATCTGCCTTATGAATATGTTGTTTTTGATAGAAACGCCAAGCGAATTTTATCCTCTGAAAACTTTAATCCGGATAAGAACTCAAAACTTTATTCGGTTCCATTGTTTCAGGAAGATATTTGGAATCAGGGAAATTTTCTGAGGGTTTATTTCCCCGGACAGAGGAATTTTATTATTAAGTCGATTGGTTATATGGGAATAACTTCTGTAGGACTTACCTTTATTATAATAGCCATTTTTGTATTTACTCTGTGGATCATTTTCAGGCAGAAACGCCTGTCTGAAATAAAAAATGATTTTGTAAATAATATGACTCACGAGCTAAAAACACCTATTTCAACCATATCGCTGGCATCACAAATGTTAAACGACAATAGTATTCCGGCAGCTAACAAAAACTATAGTCACATTTCAAAAATTATTGATACCGAAAGTAAACGGCTGGGGGTACAGGTTGAAAAAGTACTGCAAATGGCTGTATTCGATCAGACCAAAATAGAGCTGAAACTTAAAGTATTAGACATTCACGAATTGATTTCTTCCGCTCTTCAGAATTTTGAATTACAGGTGAAGAAAAGAGGCGGTAATATTGATTGGCTCCCGTCAGCACAAATATCAACAGTTAGAGTCGATGAGGTGCATTTTACCAATGTTATTTCAAATTTACTCGATAATGCGCTGAAATACTGTACCGAGATACCTGAAATTAAATTAAAAACAAGAAATTCAAAAGATAAAATAGTAATTACCGTTATAGATAATGGAATAGGTATTAGTAAAGAAAATCAAAAAAGAATTTTTGAAAAGTTTTACCGTGTTTCAACAGGTAATGTGCACAATGTTAAGGGTTTTGGACTGGGCTTGAGCTATGTTAAAAAGGTAGTGGAAATTCATAATGGAACCATACAAATAAGAAGCGGATTAAAAAAAGGTACAGAGTTTGATATTATTATACCAATCGAAGCATAGTTAAATGATGCTGTGAAAAATAGAAGGCTCTAAAACCTTTAAAAAATATTATTATGGAAAAAAACCTGAAAACCAGAATATTACTTGCTGAAGATGATGAGAATCTCGGATCCTTATTGCAGGAGTACCTTCATGCAAGAAATTATGAGGCCGATTGGTTGAGTAATGGAGAAAAAGCCTTTAAAGCCTTTGAAAGAAATCATTATGATATTTGCATTCTCGACGTTATGATGCCGGTAAAAGACGGATTTACTCTTGCTACGGAGATCAGAATGCTTAACAGAGATATCCCAATCGTATTTCTTACCGCAAAATCGATGAAGGAAGATGTTTTGGAGGGCTTTGGGATCGGAGCAGACGATTACATCACCAAGCCCTTTAGTATGGAGGAGCTGATTTTTCGAATTGAAGCCATAATGAGAAGAATTAAGGGTGGGGTGGAAACCAAAGACAATACTTATGAAATTGGAGCCTTTAAGTTCGATACCCAGAAACAAAGTTTAATATGCGGTGACTTCAATCAAAAACTTACCACCAAGGAAACCGATCTGCTTAAACTTCTGTGCATCAATATGAATCGGGTTCTGGAAAGAAACTTTGCCCTTAAAGCCATCTGGATAGACGATAACTACTTCAATGCCAGAAGTATGGATGTGTATATTACCAAGTTGAGGAAATACTTTAAGGAAGATCCCAGAGTGCAGATAATTAATGTGCACGGGAAGGGATATAAGTTGGTGGTGGATTCGAATCAGAAGGGGGAGTGAAATTAATCTGTTAAACTATTAAAATAATAAGATGATAAAACAAAGTAATAAAACAATGAAAATTGCCATTCTGAGTCTTGGGATCACAGGGGCCTTAATTTTCTTTTACTCGGTATATTCATTCTGGGTTCACCCTGAGCAATTCAAAACTGTTGCCTATATTTTTATGTTTCTTACTGTTGTGTTTTTTATTCTGGTAATTATTAATAAAATAAGGGAAGAAAAAGCACTACGTGATAAAATAAAAGGCAAAAAATAATACAGAGGAAGTTATAAATCACTAAAAATGTAGTTTTTTATGACTTTCTATGTGAAATTAATCCAATTTCAATACCGCTAAAAATGCCGTTTGTGGAACTTCCACATTCCCAACCTGTCTCATTCTTTTCTTTCCTTTTTTCTGCTTCTCTAAAAGCTTTCGCTTTCGTGTAATATCACCACCATAGCATTTTGCAGTAACATCTTTTCGAACAGCTTTAACGGTTTCGCGAGAAATAATTTTGGCTCCAATAGCAGCCTGAATGGCGATATCAAATTGTTGCCGTGGAATTAATTCTTTAAGCTTTTCGCACATTCTTTTTCCAAAACTATGGGCATTGGCTCTGTGAATAAGGGTGCTGAGTGCATCTACCATTTCTCCGTTCAGTAGTATGTCGAGACGTACAAGGTCGGCTTTTTCGAAACTGCTGGTGTAATAATCGAAAGATGCATAACCTTTTGAAATGGACTTGAGCTTGTCGTAAAAATCAAATACGATTTCAGCAAGCGGTAGTTCAAAACTTAGCTCTACACGGTTTGAAGTTAAATAAACCTGATTTTTAAGCACGCCTCTTTTGTCGAGACAAAGTTTCATAACCGGACCGATATATTCTGCCTTCGAAATTACCTGGGCTGAAATATAGGGTTCTTTAATGTAATCGATAAGGGTAAGATCCGGTAAGCCTGATGGATTATGAACTTCAATTTTCTCACCTTTTCTGGTATATACATCATAGGAAACGTTTGGTACCGTGGTGATTACGTCCATATCGAATTCGCGATCCAAACGTTCCTGAATAATTTCCATGTGCAGGAGACCAAGAAATCCACAACGGAATCCAAATCCGAGTGCCACAGACGATTCAGGAATAAATGTAAGTGAAGCATCGTTAAGCTGAAGTTTTTCTATAGAAGAGCGCAATTCTTCATAATCGTCAGCATCTACCGGGTAAATACCGGCATAAAGCATTGGTTTTACGTTTTCAAATCCCTCAATTGCCTCCGTACAGGGCCGGTCAACATGGGTAATGGTATCACCCACTTTTACTTCTTTGGAAGTTTTAATCCCCGAAATAATATAGCCAACATCACCGGCTTTTAATTCCTTTCGTGGTTCGGGTTTTAATCTCAAAACACCCACTTCATCGGCATTGTATTCTTTTTTTGTAGCAAAAAATTTAACCAGATCACCCTTACTAATTGTGCCATTAAGTATGCGGAAATAGGCAAAGATGCCTCTGAAATTATTATAAACGGAGTCAAATATCAATGCTTGTAAAGGGGCATCCGGATCGCCGGTGGGAGGAGGGATTTTAGTGATAATCGCATCCAGAATTTTATCTACGCCGTATCCTGTTTTTCCGCTTGCTTCAATTATATCATCATTATCACAGCCAATAAGATCAATTATCTGATCTCTAACCTCATCGGGCATGGCATTGTCCATGTCCATTTTATTCATAACAGGAATAATTTCCAGATTACTTTCGATGGCTTTATACAGAACAGAAATCGTTTGTGCCTGAATTCCCTGGGTTGCATCAACAATCAGCAAAGCTCCTTCGCAGGCAGCTATCGATCTTGAAACTTCGTAAGAGAAGTCCACATGTCCGGGAGTATCAATAAGATTTAAAGTATAGGCCTTACCGGAATCATCTTTAAAGTCCATTTGAATTGCGTGACTCTTAATAGTAATTCCCCTTTCCCTTTCCAGATCCATATTATCGAGGACCTGATCTTTAAAATCCCGTTCCTGAACAGTACCTGTATATTGCAACAGCCTGTCTGCCAGGGTGGATTTACCATGGTCAATATGTGCAATAATACAGAAATTCCTTATGTGCTTCATTTATTATAAATTGTGTGTAAATATAGTCATTTTAGCGAAAAAGAATCGATTTTCCGGGCAGGCAGGGAATAAAAAATACCGGTATTTTTTGGAATCAGTATTATATTTCAGTTTCAATAACTTCATTCCCGGCTTTGGATATAAAGTTAAGTAAATCGTTATATGTGAGGGATATAAACGAACCGCCCACGGTGTTAGGAAGGAAGCTTAGCAGTATATCTGTATTCAGTTCTTTATCGAGAATTACTTTAACATGATTTTCTTCATCGTTTAAAAGGCCAAAAACAGATAAAAAACCCGGTTTGAGGTCGAGATATTTCTCAAGCCGCCATCCGGAGGCGAAGCTCAGACTGCCTCTTCCCACAGCATCCGACAATTTCTTCATATCCATCTTTTTGTAATAATCAAAAATGACTAAAAAGTGGTTTTTGCCGTGATTATCTCTGAAAAAAAGATTTTTGCATCGCCTTATTTTGCGATCTGTCCAGAAATCATCCGGTGGGGGGAATGATTCAGTATCAACGAGTACTTCTGTATGATTTATCTTGTTTTCTTTTAGAAACGTAAGCACCTCTGACCTTGAATATCTGTTCATTTTTTTTATGAAAGTTAGGATTTATATTTTTAGCTGACAAAGGCAGCAATGAAAAAGAGGCTGTTTCAAAAATGAGAGAGTTTTTTTTATGTTTGCTCCTCAAGCCGGGGCGGGCTCATACTTTTTTTATTCGGAGTACCTCATGAGCTAAAGGTTCTTGATAAAAAAAGTATGCAAAAAAATCAAGAGCGATTCCTGCCTGCCGGCAGGTAGGTAATCGTGTTCAACTGTCAAGGTAACTTAAGCAAATCGTTCCCAACCTTTTATTTTATCGGGTTTCAATCTGCGGGCTCTCAAAATCGCTCGGGCCTGCACGCATTTCTACCTATGGCAAATTGCGCATATAAAAAAAACTATGTTAATTAAATCTTTATATTTCCCCATATGAAAAGGGGCCATCTCAAAATCAAATTTGAGACAGCCCCCTTGAAATATATAGTGTGAATTGTGATTACATCATTCCACCCATTCCACCCATTCCGCCCATACCTGGGTTTCCACCTGGCATTTGAGCTTCCGGAGCTGGCTTATCTACCAAAACACATTCGGTTGTTAAGAACATACCGGCAATAGATGCAGCATTTTCGAGGGCAATTCTAACTACTTTTGTAGGATCGATTACTCCTGAGGCAAAAAGATTCTCGTATTTCTCTGTTCTTGCATTATAACCAAAATCTTCTTTTCCTTCTTTGATTTTCTGTACAACTACGCTTCCTTCAAGTCCGGCATTTTCAACAATCTGACGCAAAGGCTCTTCAAGTGCTCTCTTAATGATGTTGATACCTGTCGTTTCATCAGAATTATCACCTTTAAGTTTTGAAAGACTTTCAATAGCTCTGATGTAAGCGATTCCACCTCCTGGTACTATTCCTTCTTCAACAGCAGCACGGGTTGCGCTTAATGCATCATCAACACGGTCTTTTTTCTCTTTCATTTCAACTTCAGATGCTGCTCCAACATAAAGTACAGCAACGCCACCGGCTAATTTAGCAAGTCTCTCCTGAAGTTTTTCTCTGTCGTAATCAGATGTTGTGTTTTCAATCTGCTTTTTAATCTGATTAACTCTTGAAGTGATATTTTCTTTTTCACCGCCACCGTTTACGATAGTAGTATTTTCCTTGTCAATGGTTATTTTCTCAGCATTTCCAAGCATATCCAAGGTAGCTGTCTCAAGATTCATTCCTGTTTCTTCTGAAATAACAGTACCACCTGTAAGGATAGCTATATCCTGAAGCATTTCTTTTCTTCTGTCACCAAATCCTGGTGCTTTAACAGCTGCAATTCTCAGTGATCCACGAAGTTTATTTACAACAAGAGTTGCAAGTGCTTCTCCGTCAACATCTTCTGCGATTATTACAAGAGGTCTGCCGTTTTGAGCGGTGGCTTCAAGTACAGGAAGTAGATCTTTCATGGTAGAAATCTTCTTGTCGTAGATCAGAATGAATGGATTTTCAAGTACGGCTTCCATTTTTTCTGTATCGGTAACAAAGTATGGAGAGATGTATCCACGGTCGAATTGCATACCTTCAACCACTTCAACCGTAGTATCGGAGGTTTTTGATTCTTCAACAGTAATTACACCTTCTTTTTTAACTTTTGCCATAGCTTCAGAAATTAAAGCTCCAATGCTATTGTCGTTATTGGCTGAAATTGATGCTACCTGTTCAATTTTGGTTATGTCATCACCAATTGATCTTGACTGACTTCTGATGTTTTCTATAACTTTAGCTACAGCTTTGTCAATTCCTCTTTTAAGATCCATTGGGTTAGCACCGGCAGTTACGTTTTTCAATCCAACGCTTACTATTGATTGTGCTAAAACAGTCGCGGTAGTGGTTCCGTCACCGGCATCATCATTAGTCTTGGAGGCTACTTCTTTAACCATTTGAGCTCCAACGTTATGGAATGGATCGTCCAATTCTATTTCCCGGGCTACAGTTACGCCATCTTTGGTAATTTGCGGACCACCAAATTTCTTTTCTATTACAACATTTCTACCTTTTGGACCGAGAGTCACTTTTACTGCGTTTGCAAGTGCATCCACACCATGCTTTAACAGGTCGCGTGCTTCGATATCAAATTTGATTTCTTTTGCCATTTTCTTATAAATTTATAAATTGTTTTTTTGTTCTTAAATAATTGCTAAAATTTCAGATTCCTGCATTATCAGGTAGTCTTTTCCGTCGACGTTTATCTCTGTTCCTGTATATTTTCCATACAGAACCACATCACCTTTTTTAACCTGCATTTTTACATCGCCTACACCAGGGCCTACAGCCACAACTGTTCCTTTTTGTGGTTTCTCCTTGGCTGAATCAGGAATGATTATTCCGCTTGAAGTAACTAATTCTGCTTCAAGGGGCTCAACAACCACCCTGTCTGAAAGAGGTTTTACATTTATTTCTGCCATTTTATATAGTTTTATGTTTAATTTTTTCTAGGCTTCTTTAATCACATATTATGCCAAAGGCAATTATCAGGTTTTATCACAACCGGTTACGACAAATTTGCATCCGGCACTATGGCCTAACTCCCGGCTATTGATAGTAATAATCATTAAGTCAGCAGAATACATTTAAATATTATGCTTCTTTTTGAAAATAAAAAAAGTGTCAGCTGTATGACAGACTGACACTTCGTTAGACTTTTATTTCGAATTTATTTATTCGGGATTTCCTGATTCATCGGTTGATTCAGGTAAGCTGATGGTATTTCCTGCTGGCTGATCCAGAAGGGTGGCATCAAACTGTCCTTCTACTCTTGATCTCTCATCTACCTTTACTTTAGGAAGAGTAATGGTGGCAAGAAGGCTGAAAACCAATAATGCTGAAGCAAGGGTCCAGGTAGCTTTTTCTAAAAAATCTGTTGTTTTTCTTACACCCATAAATTGGTTTGAAGAAGAAAAATTGGAAGCAAGACCTCCACCTTTTGAGTTCTGAACCAAAACAATAAGAGTAAGAAGAACACATACAATCAATATCAATATCACAAATAAGGTGTGCATAATGGTTTTTATTTTTTATTTATAACTTCTGTAATTTCTTTAATTTGCGACGCAAAGTAAACACTTTTTTCCGGATATTTCAAACTTAATTTTTCGTAAGCGTAAATTGCCTTGTTGTAAAGACCTTGTTTAACATAAATCTTTGCTAACGTGTCTGTTAAGAGGTTTTCGCTTTCCAATACGCTGGCTTGTGAAACATCACCGGTTAATGTTGTTTTTTTATCAGCCCTTATTGGTCCCGGTTCTTCAATGAGAAACCGGTCGATGAGTGACATTTCTTGTTCCGGATTAGATTCCTCTTCAGCATTTTCTTCTTCTGCCTGAGGGATTTGGCTCTCATGGTCAGTAACATTAATTTTTTCTGATCCGGAATCTGTAAAATCGAGTAAAGAATTGGTATCAGCCTCATTTATTAATGCCTCTGATTCAGAATCTTTCAATACCGCAATGTCTCCATGTGCATGTTCGTTGAGAAGCCGGTTTCTCAAATCAGAATTTAACAAGCTGTGAAGTATTTTCTTATCGCTAAAAAAGATGGCTGAAGCAGGAAGGATGTTTTTGAATTTTTTGGGATCATTTTCCTTAATGTGCATTAATTCAATTAAGTGCAAAATATCGAAATATGGGAACTCAGCAATCAAAGCTTTTAAATCGGAAGGATTAATTTGCGCAATATTCTTTGTAAAAATTATGTTTTTAATTTTTTCAGTTTCCATATTACTACCAGTTTACGAAAGCTTTGTTAAAAATATCTTCAATTATATTCTCCACTATAAGCTCAATTAATTCATCCTCCACATCAGAAAGATTACTTGAGCTCGGGTAATCTTCATATCTGGAAAATTCGGTGTCGAAACTTTCTTCAGGATTAAAAGAATTGGTGTACATAACTCTAATGCTGATGGTAAGCCGGTTTATGGCAGCTGTTTCATTACCGGTGATAGCAGTGGGACGCGTTTCGTAGCTTTTTATCTCACCTGAAAAATCAACGTCCCCAAAACCGGTTACCATTTCAAGTCTTGTCTGACCTTCAACTTTATCTTTTAAGGCATCAGTGAATATCTGACTTAATTGCGCCTGAACCAATGGAGCACGGTTGGGGAAGTACTGCACAGAGAAGGTCGTAATTTCAATGGGAATATTTGTTCCGCTCAGGGAATAACTTATTTTGCAGGAAGGCAACAGGCTAACCGCTAAAAGCATTAAAAATAGTACTCCCTTTAAGGTGCTCAGATAATTCTTTCCGGGTTTAACTGCTTGTATATTATTCATTATGAATCGATATTATATTCCTTAATTTTTCTGTATAAGGTTCTTTCGGAAATTCCCAACTCAATGGCGGCATTTTTCCGTTTCCCGTTATATTTCAACAGGGCCTTTTTTATTAATTCAATCTCTTTACTTGCAAGGCTTAGCGACTCCTCAACAATTTCCTCGGTGTCAGAAATTTCTTCATCTCTTGGTCTGGTGAATTGAAAATTCTTAGCTGACTCAGGGCTTTCGGTTGTCTCCCTTTCCTCATAAAGCTTTTCTATTAAATGGGCATTATTTTTCCTTACTTCAGAGCTGTCTTGCGACTCAGACATCAGGCTATGAACGAGCTTTTTCAGGTCGGTCATGTCGTTTTTCATATCAAAGAGAATCTTATATAAAATTTCTCTTTCAGAGGAAAAAGTTTCTTTATCTATTTTTCCTTCAATTACGGCAGGAAGATTTGATTTATTGTGATCAGGCAGGTACTTTACAAGCTTTTCGCCATCAATGGTTCTTTCCGGTTCGATAACAGATATTTGCTCAGTTAAATTTTTTAATTGGCGAATATTTCCCGGCCAGCTGTAATTTTCAAGCTTGAATTTGGCATCCTCAGTAAGGACAATGGCAGGCATTCTATAGGTCTCTGCAAAATCACTCGCAAACTTTCTGAACAATAGACTGATGTCGGGTCCTCTCTTTCGAAGGGCAGGAACGGTGATAGGAACTGTATTGAGTCTGTAATATAAATCCTCTCTGAATTTGTTATTCCTGATGGCTTCCAGAACATTTACATTGGTGGCCGCAACCATGCGTATATTCGTTTTTTGAACTTTGGAGGACCCCACACGCATAAATTCTCCCGATTCAAGAACCCTCAACAAACGTACCTGAGTGGAAAGGGGTAGCTCAGCGACTTCATCCAGAAAAATAGTGCCACCATCGGCTACTTCAAAATAGCCTTTTCTGGCTTCATGCGCTCCGGTAAACGATCCTTTTTCATGGCCAAATAATTCAGAATCTATAGTTCCTTCAGGAATGGCACCACAGTTAACGGCTATGTAACCATTATGCTTTCGTGCACTCAAACTATGTATTATTTGCGGAAAAACTTCTTTTCCTGTACCGCTTTCGCCTGTGATAAGTACAGTAAGGTCGGTGGCGGCGACTTGCATGGCAATGTTTATAGCGTGATCAAGGCCATAATAAGAGCCTATTATATTGAATCGCTGTTTAATTTGTTGTATATTCATAATATCTGGCTGACAAAATAACTTGTTTGCTCTGACAAAATTACAATTTTAAAAGATTTTTACTAATATTGAATTGAATTTAAAACGATAAAAATTTCAATTAATTATGGATTTTATTGGTATTATTCCGGCGCGCTACCAATCGACCCGGTTTCCCGGCAAGCCTCTTGTCCTTATTAAGGATAAACCGATGATTCAGTGGGTGTACGAAGCTGCGCAAAGAGTTTTAGATGAAGTATATGTGGCAACGGATGATGAAAGGATATTCGATGCAGTTAAAAAATTCAATGGAAATGTAGTTATGACGGGCACTGAACACCGAAGTGGAACAGACCGCTGCCGCGAAGCTATGGAGTCGATAGAGAAGGGTCCGGGAATCGGGTTTGATGTAGTTGTTAATATACAAGGTGACGAGCCTTTTATTGAGAGTAAACAAATTGAAGTTTTAATGTCGTGCTTCGTTGATGAGAGCACAGAGATTGCCACTCTTGTTAAAGCAATTGATAATGAAAATGACATTTTTGATATAAACAAACCTAAGGTTGTATTTGATAATACCAACAGGGCTCTCATGTTTAGCCGTTCACCTATTCCCTATGTTATGAAGCGCAAAAAGGAAGAATGGCTTTTGAGTCATAGATTTTATCGGCATATCGGTATCTATGCCTATCGACGGGAGGTATTGCAGAAAATAACTGCTCTTCAGCCCGGCAAGCTTGAGAATGCAGAATCGCTCGAACAATTGAGATGGCTGGAGAATGGTTTTAACATCAGAGTAATGGAAACCGAATACGATTCTCTGGGGATTGATACCCCGGAGGACCTCCAAAAAGCATTAAAAATGGGCTTTCCCAAATAGAAATCTATTCTGTATTTACAGCTGTTCGTCTATGGTTCAGGTAAAAAGAACTTTTAAAGTATACAGGCTGAATTCATCATTTATTGGATCAAACTGATACTGAATAGGGTTTCCCGATATTTTGGCCATTTCTATTAATCCAAGTCCGGCCCCGCCTTTTTCAGTAAATTTTCCATTGGATATAGTCTGGCGGTATAAAAGTTTGAGTCCGGTTTCGGTTGTCTTATTTATACGGTCAATTTTCTTGCGAAGAAGCACTGAATCTTTAATCTTAATGGGATTTGTTGAGCTTATTTGGTAGGTGTCACCTATCCGGTCAATCCTGAAGGTTGGAATAATATTTTTTGAAATATAAGGGTTATTCTGATATTGATCGGCATACTTATAAATATTCTCGAGCACCTCTATCATTACCGACAACATTCTTTTATAGAAAAACAGCTCAATTCCCTTCTCCGCCATATTTTGTTTTAAAATAGTGAGAAGTCTTCCTATAGTATTGAAGGTTAAGTGTCCTTTATATTCTATAATATTCTCCGGTTTCTGCATATTTCCGGTAAAAATTTAAAGTGTGTTTTCATAGCCTTCATCTATAGAAAGCGGTCCGTTTTTATATGCTTTAACAGCCAGTTCATCACATCTCTCATTTTCGATGTTATTAGCATGACCTTTAATCCATTTAATTTCTACGTTATGTTTTCGATAAAGTTCTAAAAACTTAATCCATAAGTCCGGATTCTTTTTATTTTTAAATGA
>JAIOZM010000124.1 GCA_021740585.1 Bacteroidales bacterium | reverse complement strand
CTGGGCTGGCAAGTCAGAATTACAAGAAATTAATTGCCGAATTTCCCAATAGCAATTATATAAGTAAGGCTTATATTCAGCTGGGTCTGATTGAAAAAAATGCTGGTAATAATGATGCAGCCCTTGGGTATTATAAAAAGGTTGTTAATGATTATCCGGGTACACCTGAGGCAAATAATTCACTCAACTCAATAAAAGATATCTATGTTACTTTAAATAATGTGGATGGCTATCTGGCTTATGCAGAAAAAATTGGAAGCAGTTTAAGTATTAGTGAGCAGGATTCGTTAATGTATATTTCAGCAGAAAATGTTTACCTGGAAGGGAACTGCGAAAAAGCTGTGAAAAATCTTAATGATTATATAAACAGATATGAAAAAGGTGCTTTTTTACTAAATGCTCATTATTATTTGTCCGACTGTTTATTAAAGCTTGGTAAACAAAAAGAAGCAATGCAGTCATTGATGTTTGTGATTAATCAACCTACAGGAATCTTTACCGAAGTATCCTTGCTGGCAGCCTGTAGAATTTCCTACTCTGAAAAAGATTTTAACCAGGCAGCAGAGCTCTACAGAAAATTAATCGATTTGGGGGAAAATAAAGCAAATATTTCGGAAGCAGAAATAGGAATAATGCGATCCTATGCCCGATTGGGAGAATATCAAAATACTATTGATGCCGGCAGAATCGTACTTCTGCAGGATAAACTCGAGCCAAGTGTGAAAACAGAAGCGAACTACTTAATTGCAAATGCATACCTGCTACAAAATGACCTTGTTTCAGCCTATGAATGGTATTCAAAAATTTCACATGAAGTAAATACTATTTACGGTGCGGAAGCCAAATACAGAGTGGCAGAAATCGATTATGGCAGAAATGAAAAGGCCAAAGCCGAAAGCACAGTCTTAAATATGGTTAAACTAAATACCCCTCATCATTTTTGGATGGGAAAAACATTTTTGTTGTTATCCGATATCTATCTTGATAAAGATGATGAGTACCAGGCTGTTCAGACGCTCGAAAGTATTATCAATTATTACCCAGTAGAAAATGACGGCATAAAGGCAGAGGCTATAAGTCGAAAAGCAGTAATTGTAGATCAGGTTAACAGCGAAAGCAGAGAAAACAATCCAGATACAATGGAAATTGAAATGGGTGGAGGAAACTAGTTGGGCATTGTAAAAACAGAATTTAATGAAAGTAAACATGAAGAATACAATTCAAATACTAATATTGCTGATATTTCTTCCTTTTGGAGGCTATCTTTATGCTCAGCCTGACATTCACAAGGAAGTAAGGGTGGTAAAACCATATACACCAAGTTTAAGCGACGCTAATAAGATAAATCTTTTACCTGAGTTTAAAGATACTACCCGCATATATCATAATTTTGAATATGAAATTTCGCCTAAACGATTTGCTACTAATTTCAGAACCAAACCCATCCAACCGGCCAATATGGTGGGCGTTCCACTAAAACGCTTGTATAAAAGTCAGCTTCAGCTGGGAGTAGATAATTACTTTTCTCCTTATGCTGAACTTACCATAAACCAGCTTAGAGACAGAAAAACGGCCTTGGGCTTGTATGCAAAACATCACAGTTCCCTTGGTAAAATAAAATTGGAAAATGGTGAAAAAGTGCCTGCTAATTTTAGTGAAAATCTGGTGAATCTTTATGGTAGAAAGATTTTCTCAAATTCAGTAGCTGAAGCAGAAATTTATGGAGGCTATAATACCAATCTCTATTACGGTTACGATCCTGCACTGGATACAATCCTCCTGAAAGATGACATAAAGCAAAAAATAATCAATACTGGAGCTAAAATAAGATATTATTCGGCTCATCCCGATTCATCGCATTTTAATTATAATTACGGACTTGAATATGGATTTTTATCCGATGCCTATAATACCGTGGAAAATGGTTTTATAGGAAATGCTTCTATGGCAAAGTTTATTGGCGACTGGTACACAGCTGTCGATCTTGGATTAGAGATATACAACAGAAATGAGGAAATTGATTCAACCAATAATTCCATCATTCGATTTAATCCGAGTATTTCTAAAAATACCAATGAATGGAAATTTCTGATAGGTATCAATAATACCATCGATAGCAAAAATGGATCCGCTCCCTGGTATTTTTATCCAAATACAAAATTCGAATTCAATATTGTACAGAATGTATTAATTCCTTATTTGGAAGTTTCAGGATACAGAGAGGTAAATTCATACCGAAGAATGTTACAGGAAAACCCATTCATTACTCCTTCAACCATAGTGGAAAATGCTGATTATGGAATGATCGGTTCCTTTGGATTAAAGGGAAGGTATAGTTCTAAAATGGCTTTCGATTTCCGTTTCAGATATACTCAGGCTGAATCTATGCACTTTTTTACCAATACCTTGAAAGATACACTTATGAATACCTTCGATGTTGAATACGACGATGGAAGTATTATTAACCTTGGTGGAGAGATAAGCTGGATTCAAAGTGAAAAATTAGAATTCCTTTTAAGAGCCGATTATTATAAGTACGATCTGGATGAACAGGAATTTGCCTGGCATATGCCTGATTTTAAAGCCAGCCTGAATGCATCCTATAACTTACGGGATAAAATACTTATCGATGGAACCTTTTTCCTAACAGGGAAAAGAAATGTACTGAATTATCCCGACAGAAGCCTTCCTGCCGAAATTCTCGAACTTAAACCATATATCGATGCAAATCTGTCAGCAGAATACCGTTATACCAGTCTGCTCAGCTTCTTTGTTAAAGTAAATAATTTAACGGCATCAAAGTATCAGCAATGGTATCAATATCCGGTTCAACGATTTCAATGTATGGCTGGATTCGTATACACCTTGTAATCAGTTACATACAACCTGATTTCCTGTATATTTAGTAAAGGATTAAAATAAATCAAAATATGCGGTTATAAGTATATGATAATCAATTATATACCATTGTTAATCTATTGTTGAAAAACTCTGTTATTTTCCTTCAAAATTATCGTAAAAAACCAATGATTTTGTGTACTTTTACCCTGCAATAAACAGGCGGTTGAATGAGGATGTAATAAGTTGATATACAGTGTTATACAATTATATATTTTTATTATTGAGTCATATAGTTTGCGCTCCTTTTTCTGGAGTGTATTTCAAACGTCATATTTATAACAATTTTTTAAAGTAATTAATTGAAAAATTCAGGATGAATACTTTCTGCCTGTATAAATTTAATTGAGATAAAACAAATGGAAAACGAGAAGAAAAAGAATCAGGAAATTTCGAAAGGAACGAATGCATATTCTGCGGATAGCATTCAGGTATTGGAGGGATTAGAGGCAGTGAGGAAACGTCCTGCTATGTACATTGGTGATATTAGCGTAAAAGGTTTGCATCATCTGGTTTATGAAGTAGTGGATAATTCCATCGATGAGGCTTTGGCTGGTCATTGTAAGAATATTGATGTAACAATAAATGAAGACGCTTCTGTAACTGTGGTGGATGACGGTAGAGGGATACCTGTCGATTTCCACGAAAAGGAGCAAAAATCTGCTCTTGAAGTGGTAATGACTGTTCTGCATGCAGGTGGAAAATTTGATAAAGATTCTTATAAGGTTTCGGGTGGATTACATGGGGTAGGGGTTTCATGCGTAAACGCATTATCAAGCTTGTTGAAGGCTGAAGTTCATAGAAATGGTAAAATCTATACCCAGTCATACGAAAAGGGGAAACCCACCTCTGATATTGTTACTTTGGGTGATACTGATAAAACGGGGACAATAATTACATTTTATCCTGATAATTCCATTTTCACAACTACTGATTTTAATTTCGATATTCTTGCCTCCAGATTAAGGGAACTGGCTTTTCTAAATAAAGGCATTCACCTTTCTATAGTCGATAAAAGAGAGTTGGAAGATAATGGTAATGGTAATGGTAATGGTAACGGAAATGAAAATGGTCATTCTGAGTTTCGAAATGAGAAGTTCTATTCAGAAACTGGTTTAATGGAATTTGTACAGTTCCTTGATCTTACCCGCGAAAAGCTTACAGAAGAAATCATTTATATCGATACCGAAAAAAATGGTGTTCCGGTTGAAATAGCTTTGCAATACAATACTTCCTTCTCCGAAAATGTGCACAGCTACGTTAATAATATTAACACCATTGAAGGTGGAACCCACCTTTCCGGATTTAGAAGAGGTCTTACACGTACCCTTAAGTCTTATGCCGATAAATCGGGTATGCTCACTAAATTGAAATTCGATATAAATGGCGATGATTTTCGTGAAGGTTTAACCGCCATTATTTCTATTAAAGTGGCAGAACCTCAATTTGAAGGTCAGACAAAAACCAAGCTTGGCAACTCTGATATTATGGGAGTGGTCGATATGGCGGTAAGCTCTGAATTAGCAAATTATCTTGAAGAGCACCCTAAGGATGCCCGCATCATTGTTAGCAAAGTAATACTTGCGGCACAGGCACGTCATGCAGCCAGAAAAGCCAGAGAACTCGTGCAAAGAAAGAATGTATTGTCGGGTGCCGGTTTGCCCGGTAAATTAGCCGATTGCTCTGATAAAGATCCTGCTAAAACCGAAGTTTACCTCGTAGAGGGTGATTCTGCTGGTGGTACTGCAAAACAAGGCAGAGACAGAGCTTTTCAGGCTATATTGCCCCTTAGAGGAAAAATTCTGAATGTTGAAAAGGCAATGCTTCACAAAATATTCGAGAATGAGGAAATAAAAAATATGTTTACTGCCTTAGGGGTTACTATCGGTACTGAAGAAGATAGTAAAGCACTGAATCTTGAAAAACTCAGGTACCATAAGGTAATTATCATGACAGATGCTGATGTCGATGGTAGTCACATTATGACTCTCCTCATGACATTCTTCTTTAGGTATATGAACGACCTGATTAAAAATGGTTATTTATATATTGCCACTCCACCTTTATACCTTGTTAAAAAGGGAACTAAGGAAAGCTATTGCTGGAATGAGGAACAAAGACAAGCAAAACAGGAAGAATATGGCCCGGGAGCACATGTGCAAAGATATAAAGGTTTGGGTGAAATGAACGCTGAACAGCTTTGGGATACTACTATGAATCCTGAATTCCGTACGCTTCGTCAGGTTACCATAGAAAGTGCTGCTGAAGCCGATAGAATTTTTTCAATGCTGATGGGAGATGAAGTCCCACCACGTAGAGATTTTATAGAAAAGCATGCCAAATATGCTAAAATTGATATGTAGGGAGGAGAAGGTTTAATGGTGTGATGGTGTGGCGGTTCCTGAGCTTGTGGTCCCTGAGCTTGTCGTAGGGCCGAAGGATGATGTGGAGGTTCCTGAGACTGAGGTCCCTGAGCTTGCCGAAGGGCCGAAGGATGGTTTGCTGGTAATTTATTTTTTTTCAGCAACCGACACCTTGGTATTCAGTAAAATACAAGTTTTTTCTTGAATATCATTATCTCTACTTTAAAATTTATTATCTTGACATCTTAAATCAGGAGTATTATGCCGGAAGATCAAAATAAACCACCAGTGGAACTAAGGACTGAGAATGTTAATGAAATACTTGGTCACATTCCTAACTGGATTGTGAGATGGGGCACTCTGACATTCTTATTCGTTTTGTTTATTATTCTATTTGGAGCATATATTTTTGAATATCCCCATATAGTTCAGGCTAAAATCAAAGTCACAACAGAAAATCCTCCTTCTAACGCTATCGCTAAAACAAACGGGCGCATAACACAATTGTTTGTAAAGGATAATGACCAGGTGGAGGCGGGGGCAGTTTTGGCAATTATTGAGAATCCTGCCAATTACGAAGATGTTTTTCTGGTTTCCGATATTATGCAGGTTTTGGAAGTCGGTATGAGAAATCCCGATAGTATTTTAACCATTAATCTTCCTACATATGTGCGACTTGGCTCTGTACAGACCGAATATTCCAGCTTTCTGAAACAACTTGAGGATATCAGAAATTTTATTTCACTGGATTACCACAACCAAAAAATAAATTCATTCGAAAAGGAAATAGAACGCTTTGGGGCTTATTCCTGGACGCTGAAGAAACAAAGTAAAATTTTGGAAAATGAAAGGATATTGGCGCAAAAGCAATATTCCCGCGATTCATCTTTATTCAGACAGGGTGTAATTCCGGAGGCAGAAATTGAAAAGTCAAAATCGGCTCTTCTTCAAAAACAGAGAGCTTATGAAGAATCAAGAAGTTTGCTTGTAAACACCGATATCTCCATTTCAAGACTTGAGCAGCAAATTCTCGATCTTAAGTTGCAGGAATCCATCGATTTGTCGAAACACCAGATCGCTGTTCAGGAGGCTTATGATAATCTGGCCGCAGCCATTGGAAACTGGGATCAACAATATGTACTTCGCACCAACGTGGGTGGAACGGTGAGTTTTACTAAGATATGGAGTGAAAATCAGAATGTTGTGGCAGGCGACCTCGTGATGACAGTGATTCCTGAGAATTCCGGTGAAATTATTGGAAAGCTGGATCTGGCAATTCAGGGATCAGGCAAAGTAGCAAACGATCAGGATGTAAATGTTAAATTTGATAATTTCCCTTTTTTAGAATATGGAATTGTCCAGGGAAAAATCAAATCTATTTCACTGGTTACTAACGATAACGCCTATTCGGTGCTGGTGGAATTTCCACACGGACTTGAAACCAATTACGGAAATACTATAAATTTTACACAGGATATGCAGGGCATTGCTGAAATTATAACCAATGATGAAAGTCTTCTGGAAAGAATTATAAATCCTGTCAAATCGGTTTTAAAAAGACAAAGAGACCTTAGAGAGAAGGTTTAAAATATAATCATATCTTTTTCTTTCCAAAAAACATATTTCTTTAGCACCAAAGGTGCATAATTAAAAGCCCGTACTTTTAGTTTGAGCTAAACATAAATGCTGAATCTTCAGCACCAAGGGTATGTAATAATTAAACCCCGCGCTATGCGCGGGGTTTACAATAATAAACCTTCTTAAAGCACCAAAACTGCGAAATCAAAATATCCTACATATACTGATTAATTATCGACTCGTACAATTCCTGTTTAGCACTTATTTGCTTTGGCTCTCCCATCTCATCAGCCAATTTTCGCAAATCTTCGAGCTTAAGTTTTCCCTCCTCAAATTCCTTACCTTTTCCTGAATCGAATGAAGCATAACGCTCAGTTCTCATTTTTTTGTAAGCAGATTTTTCCAATATCTCATAAGCAATCTGATATGCTCTTGCAAAAGCATCCATTCCTGATATGTGAGCAATGAAAATATCATCCAAATCGGTCGAATTTCTTCGGGTTTTTGCATCAAAATTTATTCCTCCGGTTGTAAATCCACCGGTTTCAATAATTACCAGCATTGCTTCAACCAATTCATACACATTTATCGGGAACTGATCTGTATCCCATCCGTTTTGATAATCGCCGCGATTGGCATCCAGACTGCAAAATAGTCCGGCATCGGCGGCAACTTGTAATTCATGCTGAAAAGTATGACCTGCTAAGGTGGCATGATTAACTTCAATATTTAACTTGAAATCACCTGCTAAACCATGTTTCTCAAGGAATCCTATAACTGTTGCTGTGTCAAAATCGTATTGATGTTTGGATGGTTCCATAGGCTTGGGTTCGATAAGGAAAGTACCTTTAAAGCCATTACGACGGCCATAATCTTTCGCCATGTGGAAGAAACGGGCAATATGTTCGGTTTCCCTCTTCATATTGGTATTTAGCAAACTCATATAGCCTTCGCGACCTCCCCAGAATACATAATTTTCACCTCCAAGGGCTATGGTGGCATCTATGGCATTTTTAACCTGAGTACCGGCATAAGTGAGAACACTAAAGTCAGGATTTGAGGCCGCGCCATTCATATAACGGGGATGAGAGAATAGATTGGCCGTCCCCCAAAGTAATTTAATCCCTGAATCTTTTTGTTTTTGCTTAGCATAGTCTACCATGGTGTTCAATCTGCGTTCCGATTCCAGAATGCTGGATCCCTCATCTACCACATCGAAATCGTGAAAGCAATAATGCGGGATGCCTAATTTGGAAGCAATTTCAAAAGCGGCATCCATTTTTTCTTTGGCATTTGTAATAGGATCTTTACTTGTTGCCCAGGGAAAATTCTTTGTTCCGGGTCCAAAAGGATCGCCCCCTGTTCCCGTTAGAGTGTGCCAATAAGCCATTGCGAAACGGAGTAACTCTTCCATGCTTTTTCCTCCAATTTTTTGTTCGGCATTGTAAAATTTATAAGCTAAAGGATTTGTCGATGCTTTTCCTTCAAACTTAATTTTTCCTATTCCCGGAAAATACTCTTTGTTTCCAATTGTGTAGTCCATTGTTGTTTAGTTTATAAGTGTTTCCAATTCTTGTTTCCAATTTTGATAAGCATCCTGGTATATATTTGCAGATTTCGTATCAGGATGAATTTCCTTTATTTTCTTTAAACTGTTAAATGCTTCTGTATAATTAGCATAAATACCTGCTCCGATTCCTGCACCTTTTGCGGCACCAACCGATCCATCGGTATCGTATAATTCAATACTTGCCTTGCTGGTACCGGCGAGGGTAGATTGAAAAACCGGACTAAGGAACATGTTTGCATTCCCGGCTTTAATAATTTTGGGATTTATGCCCATCGTTTTCATAATCTCCATGCCATATACAAACGAAAAAACAATGCCTTCCTGAGCAGCTCTGATGATGTGACCTGTACCATGCGAATTAAAGTTGAGTCCCTTAATCTGGCAACCAGGATTTACATTTCCAAGCATACGTTCTGCGCCATTTCCAAAGGGCAGAATACTTAGACCCTCAGAACCAATTTTTTCAATTTCAGCAAGTTTGTTTAATTCTTCATAACTTAAATTCAAACCAAAATTCTTCTTTAACCAGCTATATAAAATTCCTGTTCCATTTATGCAAAGCAATACCCCTAAACGGTTCAGATCAGGACTGTGATTTACGTGGGCAAAACTATTTACCCTTGAAAGCGGATCATATTTTACCTCTTCACTAATGCCGTAAACAACGCCGCTTGTTCCTGCAGTAGCTGCAATTTCACCCGGATTCAATACATTTAATGAAAAGGCATTATTGGGCTGATCACCGGCACGATAACTTACAGGAATACCTGCAGGCAAATTTAATTCTGTTGCAATCTCTGGCATTAAATGACCCTGATTTGAAAAGGTGGGAACAATTTCAGGTATAACAGAATTATCAAAGCCATAGTAATCCATCAGATAATTTGCTATAGAGTTATTCTTAAAATCCCACAAAATACCCTCAGATAATCCCGAAATTGTAGTGTTTACTTCACCCGTCATTTTCATAGCAATATAATCGCCTGGCAGCATGATCTTCCATGTCTTTTGGAACAATTCCTGCTCATTTTCTTTTACCCACTTAAACTTGGAAGCAGTGAAATTTCCCGGAGAATTGAGAGAATGTGACAGGCAGATTTCCTGTCCGATAGTTTTGTATGCTTCCTCACCATAATGCACTGCCCTGCTATCGCACCAAATTATCGAAGGGCGTATTACTTTCTTTTTTTTATCAATCATTACCAAGCCGTGCATCTGATAGGAAATACCAATGGCTTTTATTTCAGTGATGTCGATATTTTGGGTGACATCAAGACTGGCCATTTTTAAATTTTCCCACCATTGTTCAGGCTCCTGCTCTGCCCAACCTTTGCTTTTTGCAGTAATTGCCATCTCCTGTTTTGGATAAAAAGCCGAAGAAACAAGCTCTCCGCTTTCTGCTTTAATAAGGCTTGCCTTTACAGACGAGCTACCAATGTCATAACCTATTATGTACATAATTTTTAAAATTGAAATCCTTCAAATTGAATGAAATTATTGAGATATAACTCTTTGTTAAAACTATAAAGCTGAGCAGGTTTATGCGCCACGTCCTTTTCTTTCTCATTCATAGCTGTCAGATAATTTACCTTTAAAACTTTCTTTCTGAAATTTCTGTTGTCAAGCTTCCTGGAAAGGATAATCTCATATAATGTCTGGAGTTGGCGCAATGTGAATTTTTCAGGAAGCAATTCCATTCCAACGGGCTCGAATTGTAATTTTGTTCGTAAAGTAGACAATCCGGCATTTAGAATGTCATTATGATCGAAGGCAAGCTCTCTTGCCTCTTCAATACTTACCCATTCAGCTTTATTATTACCTGTAAGTTCTATTTTACTCCTGTTAATTTCTATTAGTGAATAATAAGCTACAGTAACAACTCTCCGAATGGGAAGACCTGTGGTGTCATGAAGCCATTTTAGATCTTTTTCTTTACTAACTCTATCCGGTTTCCCAAATACTTTAAATTGCTTCAGATATATATTCTCCAAACCGGTCAGATCTTTCAATACACGGTTGGCAGCTGTATTAAGATCTTCTTCGTCGCTGATAAAGTTACCCGGTAGTTTGTAATCGACAGAACTTACCGGATTTCCATCCTCTGAAATATTTCTTTTAAGCAGTAATATCTTTAGCTTTTCACCATCAAATCCAAAGATTACACAGTCAACAGAAATATGAGGGTTTAATTTCAAATCTTAATTTTTAGTAAAAATAAACCAAAGAATGATCAATTCCAAACTTAGCGTATAAAATACGTTAAGCTTAGTGATTTTTGGTTGCAGGTTGCTGGTTTAACTTCTGACCTTTCATGAATATGGTTGACACGAAGTTTAGTTTTTTAAACTTTCTGTTAATAATAAAATTTACCTATTCAAATAACTCTTTTTATATTTCTCTTGTAAAGAGAAACGGAGATGGGCTCTGCTGGGGAGCAACCC
>JAIOZM010000123.1 GCA_021740585.1 Bacteroidales bacterium | reverse complement strand
ATCGTACATTTAATGGAAAAGCGGAAGGAGAAAGAAAAAAGTGTACATTGCTAATTGCTAAAACCTGTACATCGCTAATTGCTAAAACCTGTACATTCCTAATTGCGAAAAGTTGTACATTGTTATTTACCGATCACAGAAGGTAAGGGCTAAAGGTTTTAATGCATTATTTTTCATTTAATTTAATATTAGGTATTGTTGTGCACTTATAGTCTGTATAAATGAAGTTGTATTTTCTTTGTCGTTTCATTTACCAGAATTTTATGTCTGCTAAAGTCCCCCGGTGCACTTCTGCAGCTATAATTACTGAATCCAAATGGTTCCCGGGGAATTCCCAATAAATTGGTGTCCAGCTCGCCGTTATTATTTATGTCCTGATAGATTGAAAATAAATACTCTCCACTTTTTAGAATCAGAGGAAGGTTTAATGTGTCTGCTACAGAGTTGGCAAGGACAGAATCATAAATTTTTCTTTCTTCAAATGATTGCTCGTTATTAAAAATAGAAATATAGATTTTGCCCACATGCTTTCTATGCCCGACAATCTCCAGTGTAAAACTATTTTGTGAGAAGGCATTCCCGGTGGTGAGGAATATTGCTAAACCAATAATAATCTTCTTCATGCTCATGATATTTTTATAGTGATTCTCTTTTGGCATGTCTTTTTGCCACATTAATTGCATCCCGCCAATTATAGTGTAAACTTATAGCTCTTTCCCTGCAATTATTTACACATAAGCTGCACAAAGTGCAATCCAGTTCTTTAACCGGAACTGCTTTGTTTTCAATAAGTTCTATAATTCCCAATGGACAAGCTTTTATACATTTTCCACAAGCCCGGCAAGCACTTTGATTAATAGTAACAAAATCTCCTTTTAGAACTACATTCGCATCCTTTACAATCAACTGATAGTCATTTGGATAACCATCTTTAATCAGCAATTTTGTTTTAATCTGTCGGTAATAATCGGGCATGCAATGCTGAGCTAAAGATTTTTTAAGAAATTTAGTCGCCTTTTTTAAGTCTTTCTCATCGGGTTTTCCAACATTTCCTCCACCAATGATTACCCACGGGCCCGTTTCATCATAGGCTCTTACAGAAAATTCACCAACTATATTCTTCCCTTTCTCTTTCAATTTCGATTTAATTGGCCGATGATATTTACCTAAAACCGGAGCTCCATGGCTGGAAAAAATAAATACATCCTGCGCGTTGCGATCCAGTTTTTCAACTACCTCGAGCAAATGGGGATGATGGCTTCCAAAATATATACCAGAGCCAAAACCAATAGCTGAAAACCGGCTTAGATCCGTTTTAAGCGCCTCCTCCGGTTTAATGCACTTACAACCAAGTGTCTGAGCCATAGTTTTAGCTATTTTCTCAGTATTTCCGTTGTATATTGATTCATACACAATAATGCAGTTGTTATTCATATTTTACTTTTTACTGTTACAATCCGATAGCTAAGATTTCAATACATAATAAGAGATGATTTTCTTTTATCATTTGAAATCATACTTTAAAATTACCTGGTCGGAATCTTAAAGAAAAAAATATGAGGACAGGGGTGTTTATATAGTGTATGAAAGGGTAAAAAACCAACTTAATTATGAAATAAGCAGATGGTCAATTTCTTATCAATCGGTTCTTATATAAGTTCTTAGACTGAAATTGGATACTAATTCCCTTAGCTTTCCAATAGTCTTCTCCCTCGCATTTCATCAACTGCATATGAAGATGTGGTCTTTCTGACATCCCTGAATTTCCGCATTCTCCAATCAGCTCATTTTTTGATACGGTATCGCCGATTTTCACAACAATACTTCCCCTTTTCAGATGACCTAATAGAAGGCAATAGTTGTCATTTTTAATTACTACTGTATTTCCGGTATTATAGGGATAGTTTCCGCAGAAGGGAATATTATCTTCAATATCATTTACGCCCATAACAATCCGGCCTTCCATAGGACAATAAATACTCTCGCTAAATATTGGGTAATCAGTGTTTTCAGGTGGCAGAAATTTTTTGCCCTTGTCCACTGATTTCACAATATCAGTAGCATATATCATGGAACGATTTGTGTTTTTTCGTTTATGAAAAGGAGAATGAAAATGATAATTCATAAGTCTGCATATCTCTGAGTTCCCCCCATCGGTAACAAGATATGTCCCATTCCGAAATGGAAATTCAATTTCAAGCTTTTCTTTATCATCCTTCCAAATTACCCATAATATTTTCCCAAGCAGAAAAAGGAGGTAGAATTCAACCAGTGCCAAAACCAGAAGAATAATCAATTCTTCATGGATCAGATAATCTGAGGATAATCTGATAATAATTACAGACAGGATTATTATTTCGTCAATCAGACAAATCAAATATTTGATCCATTTCCTGAAAAATTCCCAATAGCCTGCAAAAAATAAAATAACCAACATGGTCTGTGGAATTAGTATAGCAGGAAACCATGGTATATTAAAAATAAGGATTATCATCAAAACAACAGGAACCAGAAAGATGTGACTGGCAGCTATTTTTAGGGAAAAGATATTTCTTTCGTTCATTACTCTTGAAGGGATTTAAATTCATACTCCTTTTAATAATTAATAATAAGTTTATCTGCCATTGTTATTTTTCCTTGCAATATATCACTAACCATAATCTCATGTACTCTTTGAGGTTCTTCAAAAATGGGACTATGGGCAGAGTACTCAAATGTATAAAAGCCTTTCAGTGGGGCATGAATTTCCTCCAAAAACTTCTTCGCCAGAGGGTAGGATACCGTATAGTCGTATATTCCGTGAAAAAAATAGACCGGGATTTTTACTTCATTCACCTCGTTGACCAAGTCTGTGGCAATCATTTCATCCCACAGAGGGTGGACGCCCGATTGGGCTTTGCTTTTCCATAAATTGAATTTTTCCTTTAAAGTATGTTCCCTGCATGTAAGAGAAGGGATAAACAAGCCGGTTATTATTGAATTCATTTCATGTGTTGTACCAATTCCAATAAGGTGCATTGCCTGATCACGAAGTTTAAGGTATCCATAAGGAATACTATCTGTAACCGGAGAGGCCTCTAGTTTTCTTAGCATTTTCCTGTTTCCTGCATCCCGGTATTTCTCCAGCATATACTCATAGGCCATTTTTTCCGATTTTAGATGGTCAGACATCTGGCCAACCCCAATATAGGCATGGTATAGTTCGGGTGTCCTTGCGACTGCCTGAATGCCAAGATAACTTCCCCCTGAACGCCCCATGAGGTAAATCTTTTCCTGCCCAAAACGACTACGGAGGTAATTTGTCAGCTCTTTTGTGTCGGAAAGCATTTGCTCCTTATTCATGGTCTCTTTGGGTATATCGGCACTGTACGATAATCCTGAACCTCGCTGTTCCCACCACACCACTGTGAAATAATCTTCCAGCCCGGTTGGATATTTCCCGGAAAGAAAGTAATCGGGTATACCTCCGTGAAGATAAAGCAGAACCGGATTATCCAGGTTTTTGCTTTTTATAAACATTCCTTGTCTTATTCCTCCAATATTTACAAAAACTTTTTCTGATATGCTGTTTGTCAATACTTTCCCATTGCTATCCAAATAGGATTCAGACTTGCCCGGACTGTATATAATCAGAACAAATACGAGAATTAAAATTGAACCTAATAGAATGGCAAGAATTATTGCTAAAACCTTAAATATTATATTCATTTCGTGTTCTTTAATGATTGATCGAATTTTTCAGAGCAAAGAGAAGCGTTTATGGGCAGGAATGGCAAACCAATTTTCGCCTTGTCATATACCCATAACAAAATTAAGCTGCCATTAATACCTTAAAAAATATTAATTGCTGAGTGAGTGAATGAAGGGGTTGAAAGTGCTTTTTAGCTGGAAGAACAAATTTTTTTATTTTATTTCTATTGTGGATGGACAAGTTAATATTTAAAGTTTCAGAAAGAAAATGAGTTTCTAGTAAAAGCTAACTTTAAAGAGCATTGTTGCTCGGTAATACTTATAAATCTTAAAAAGATTAAGGCTGTCCAAAGAGAATCTGAGACTCTTTGTAACAACTATTTAAAGAATTGCACAGAGTACCACAGAGTTGACACAGAGTACCACAGAGGTTTTTTATACAACTTCAATCTCATATTTTTACCGGACACTGCTGATTAAAAAATTAAAAAAGCGGTTTATTTCCTAACTGAATGTAATGTGGGAGCTAATCTGTTTGCTGAATAAATAAAACTTACAAACCCATTCCATCTTTTAAATTTTTCGTTAAGTCAGAAATAAACCGTGCCATGGGTGCTCCATCAAACACATCATGGTCTAACAGTATGGTCATATTGAGCATTTCTCTTATCTCTATTTTATTTTCTATTACAACAGGCTTTTTCATTACAGAGCTAATTCCAAAACAGATGGGGTGAATAGAAACAGGTATGAACCAGCCACTTACATTTCTCGCCGCACTAATCGAAGTTATAGCTACATTACCCATTTTGCTATACGCGTAATTCGGATGCTTTATCAGATACCTCCAGAAAGTCCTTCTCAAAAAACCCGGGAGCATAAAGTAAACCCGTTCCAAATAGGTCGCCTTTGTCTGAAGAATAATATCTTTATCTGTAAGGACTTGATTTTGAGCTTGAGATATTTGCTCTGTTATTGATTCAATCGCTCTCTCATTTGCCTTTTCTATAATCATAGGCATGGGAACTTTATGTCCTTGTATATTCTTCTCAACTACCATGGACACATTGATATCATTAAATATAATCATCCTGCGTTTACCTTTAAGAAAGGCTGCCGCACTTTCGTAATCTTTTAATGTTAGACTTATCGCTTTAATGAGCCAGGCTGTGAATGTAATTTTCTTAATCTCTTTTTTATAGGTTTTTATTTTTTCACGGCTCGCTGTGATGTCAATTTCAATCATTGCAGCGATATGATGTTTGCGCCTTCCTATTTCGCAAACATCTATGGTTGCGATTCTGGATTTTGGAAATTTCTTAATCTTATATCCGGCCATATTTTGATTATTTTATTCCAAAAAAAAATTTCCTTTAGTAGTTAAGTATTCAACCATTTCTTAAACTCCATTGACCGGTCGATACTCACAATGGTGTCGAATTCTTCATCAGCTTTGGGATTTAGTTCCAGCTTCACCCTACCCCTTGAGAGAACAAACATGTTTACAATGGAGGCGATGTTCACCAGGTACTTTCTGTTTATTCGGTAGAAAACAGAAGGATTTAAAATATCCACAAGTTTTTCGAGGGTAAAATCGACACTGTAGGTATTTCCATGGAAAGTGCGGAGGTAAACGCCCTTATCGAGAACGTAAAAATATGCTATCTCAGAGGTTTCTACCATTTTGATTTTTGACCCGACCGATATGGAAAATCGCTCCCGGTAAGTCTTTTCATTGCTTGAAATTAAGCTATAAAGCGTTTGTAAATCAACACTTTTTTGATGAAGTCCACTATACTGCTCGTACTTTTTCAGAGCAGCTACAAGTTCTTCATGAACAATGGGCTTTAGCAAGTAATCAATGCTTTTCAACTTAAAGGCTTTAATGGCGTATTCATCAAAAGCAGTGGTGAAAATTACCGGACAAGAGATATTGATCTGGTCGAAAATGGCAAAACTAAGATCATCTTCCAGATGTATATCGAGAAAAATGAGATCTGGTTCATGGTTCGATTTAAACCATTTAACGGAATTGGAAACCGACTCGAGTTCGGCAACCACTTTTATTTCAGGATTATATTCCTGAATCATTTTTTTGAGTCGCAATGCCGCAAAGGCTTCGTCTTCAATTATAACTACTTTCATGTCTTAACTATTTTCTTTTTGCTCATAATCCACTTTAAGAAGAGGAATCTTTGCAATGAATTGTTTATTGGTTTTGGTAAATTCAGGTTTTTGATCAGAAACAAGAGCATAACGTCTGGTGATATTTTCAAGTCCAACACCGGTCGATCCGGTTTTGGTTTCCCTTACGTTGAGATTATTTACTATATTCAATCTTAGCTCCTTATCAACAAAAATTTCAATCACAAGCGGTTGATTTTTCGAAAAGGCATTGTGCTTAATTGCGTTTTCAATAATAAGTTGGATTGCGATGGGAAGTATCAGGTAATCATAAAAAGATTTATCAATATTTGTTTTCACTATAATTTTGTTCATAAACCTGATTTCCAGAAGGAAAAGATATGAATTAAGGAACTCAAGTTCTGTAATAAGTGATACCAAATCTTTCTCTTTATTCTCAAGTACGTATCGATATACTTTTGATAGTCTCTCGGTAAATGACTCAGCCAAATCGGGATCAATTTTTATGAGCGATGTGAGCACATTCAGACTGTTAAACAGAAAGTGAGGATTTACTTGTTGTTTAAGCACTTCGAACTGAGACTGAAGATTTTCTTTTTGAGCCTTAAGCAGCTGAGTATTGGCTTCTGTTAACTCCTTGGTTCTTTTAGCTATACTCTGTTCAAGAGTATTGTTAATATGCTCCAATTCTTCCTTTGCTTTTAACAGGTTTAATTCATATTTCTTCCTTTCGGAAATATCAACGATAATTCCCCTTCGTCCAACCACCTTTTTATGCCGAATTTTTGGAGTGCCATAAATAAGAACCGGAGAGCGTTTTCCGCCAGGTCTTTTTACGGTATACTCATTTGGATTGGTATTTACAGGCTGATTTGAGTTCTTTATTACACTAACCACTTTGGGAACATCTTCCTCCACCATCAAATCGAGAGCTGATAATTTTGTCTGGGAATCGTCGGGTTTACTGATGCCAAAATAATCATAGCCTGACTTGTTCATGAACAGGATGTTACCATTAATGTCCAGCTCAAAAATGGGTTGTGGAAGAAATTCCATCATCTCCTTGTAATTCAGTTCACTTTCAGCAGCCAAAATTTCCGCCTCTTTCCTGCGGGTAATATCAATAATAATTCCGTCCAGGCACTCTGTTTTATCCTCTTTGCTATATATCCATTTTCCATTTTCGCTAACCCAAACAATATTTCCGTCTTTATGAATAATTCTATACTCAAATTCGTAGTGATTTTTCAATGATGCCGCCTTATGGATATTATTTCTGTAAAAATCCATATCTTCAGGGTGAATAATTGAATCGAAGCAATGATTATCATCCCCGATAAGATCTGAAGCGTGATATCCTGAAATATCGAAAATCTTTTCGCTTATATATTTCATGGAATAACTTTGATCTAAAAAACACCGATATGCTGCACCCGGCAAGTTTGAGAGTATGCTTTGAAGTTGCTCACGGCTTTCCTTGAGTTGAATGGATATTTGTTCCCTCTTTTTGATTTCCAAGGCAAGACTTTCATTAAGCTGTTTTTCCTGTTCAATAAGCATTTGTGCCGATCTGTTTTTCTCTTCCTCAACAAGTATCTGCGCTTTATATATGGCTTTATTGGCCGCTTCCTCGATTAAGTCCTCCTGCAATTTCTCCGCTTTCCGTTTTTCACTAACACTTTCCTCAAGGTAGGTCCATGCCTCCAGTATCGACATAAAGAAGGCGTTTACCACTGAGTAAATAAGCATATTATTAAACAGAACATTCCTTAACCCCTGTCTGTATGGACTTACCCAATTAGCAAAAAGGGTTAACAGGGATGACACCACTAAAGCAATAACAAGCATCAGAAAAAATTGCAGAACCGCCCTCTTAATTACACTTCTGTCCCACTGAAAATGCTTGTTAAGAAATTGAATCACCAATAGATCGGGGTAAGCAATGGCAAATCCTGCAACCATACTGTAAATAATTCCCCGTATTACTCTGAGCAAAAACTCATTAAAATCCTTCAACTCATGGTACCCGCTAAAATGATTGTATGTAATAACAATAAGCTGCAATACGAAAGCCATTCCCAGAACCAGCTTAAACAGCTTGCTGAAAGAGAAAAATTTATGGGTTTTTTGAAGTAGCATTTGCCTGGAGTTTTCTTAATACTAAGGTTTTCAATGTATAGACTGCATTTTATTATGTATTACAAACAGCTTCAAAATAATATTTATGTCTTACTATTGATTTGTCATTTAATAAACTGCCTGAATAAAAGTAATCAAGGTATTTCATTTTAAAAAAAGAAAATCGCTGAGAGTGTAATTTTTCATCCTGAAAGTGCAGAATTTACAATTAAGCCCGTCAGCAATTTTCTGGTCTGACCTATTTTTGGAGAAATAGTTAGATGTTTTCGTTAATTTAACAATCCGTTTTTCTCAAATCGAAGTATGGGTTTCTTATTTCGAGCTCCTGCCTTCTTCCTCGCTGGAAGCGGTAGAGCGATTAGCACGGGTTTTAAACTCACTTTTTCCAAAACGGTAACTGAACGAAATATTTATACGTTGAGTTTCAAATCGATTATCAACATCTAAATCGACATTCCCATATTTGGCATAACCTCCAGCTGAACCGGTATTAAAGACATCGCTAAACGAGGCTTTAACATTTCCCTTATCATTGAAAAGGCGCATTTGTATGCCCATATCTATGCTGTATCTTGGTTTAAGGATAAAGTTACCCAAAAGTTGCTCCGACATATAATTTGCATTTAGCTCAGCGCTTAGATTGTGGGGCAGGGTAAAACTATTGCTAACATTACCCATGAAGCTCCAGCGTTTAAATTGATTATTTAAAGTTTGACCAGAATTGGTCTCTTTATACATTCCGGTAAGGGTTCCATTTAACCTCCACCATTTGGCGGGCTGTACCTGAACGGTTTCTGATAAGTTACAATCTAAGGCGCTTGAAAGATTATCCATAGTTTGATAAATTGCCATATTGTCTTCGTTCTGATAAATTACCTGACTGAAAAGATCATTCGTGAAGTTACAACCAAAACTTGTAATAAATTTACCTTTATAGCTATGGTTCAATGACATTGCATGGGTAAATTGCGGTTTTAATTGAGGGCTTCCAACTTGATATGTATAGGGATCGATAATCCAGATAAACGGATTCAATTCGTGGTAGTTAGGACGCCCAATGCGGTAACTGTATCTATACCCAATGCTTTGGTTTGAATTTAATGTTTGTTGAACAAACACCGATGGGAAAACTTTTAAGTAATTGTTTTTATCCACCTGATTTGTTGAAATGGATGTACCGTTTGAACTTGTGTTTTCAAGTCTTAATCCAAGCTGAACCGAAGTTTTTGCAAATTGAGCTCGCCCACTAAGATAAGCAGCCTGGATATTTTCTTTGTAAATGAACTCATCATTTTGTATGAAGTAACCAATCATAGAAGCCTCACTACTGGTTTTTACCATACTATTTTTTAGTCCGCCTTCAATACTAAGTACTTTATTTAATGGGCGAACATAATCGAGTTTTGTTGAAAATATATCAATTACACTACCCTGATTACTAAGTAAACTAATGATTCTACCCAATGGCTCATTAAAAGCATCGAAATTACTACTTTGCTGGGTGCTGGCGGAAGTAAAGTTAAACCTGGCATAGTCGGCATCAAGGGTTAGTGATTGCCCGCTAGTGTCGATATCCCACTTGTAATTCATATTTAAGGTGTTATTTACCCATTCAAAATCTCTGTTAGCCAGGTTAATAAGGGAGGAATCAATGATCCTATTGTGATCTGTAAAAAGGGTATTTCCATCTTCATCATCGTTGTTTTTACCTGCATTGCCTCTAAACATAATACTTACAACGTGGTTTTTTGAAATATAATAATCGGCACCTGTTTTGTAATTATACGATCCTCCGTCACTATTTGATTCGGTAAATACATTTTGGTATGATCCATTTTCTTCCTCATTAACTAAGTGGCGTTTAGCGTATAGTTCAGACCAGCCTTTCCAGTCGTAAAGCGAAATATTACCATAAACATTTAATTTACCAGAATTCATGTTGAGATTTGTGGCAAAATTCTCACCTACCGTACGGGTGAAGGTAAGTCCGGTATTTATATTCCCATTAAACCCGGGTGCTTTGTTATGATTTGTTTTAATGTTAATAATTCCGGTATTTCCTTCTGCATCATAGCGCGCTGATGGATTTTCGATAATTTCAATTGCCTTGATATCCTTTCCAAGCATTGCTTTTAATACGGGTGCGAGTTCCTTTCCTGAAACATACGTAGGCTTTTCGTCAATAAGAATTATAACTCCCTGCATACCCTTAAGTGAAATATTGTCATCGTTGTCGATTGTAATGCCGGGGGATTTCCTCAGAATTTCAAATACATTTTCTGATGCTATTGTAATTGATGCGTTGGGATTTATTATCGTTTTATCGGCCGTTTGTTCAATAAATTCGTATTTACCTTTTACCGTTACTTCTTCGAGAGCAAGGACTGACTGTTTAAGAACAATGGTTTTCTCGATAATTCTTGTTTTAAGGTCAATTACTACAATTTCCGTTTCGGTTGGTTCAAAGCCCATCATACTGGCTGAAAGGTAGTATTCACCATTTTCAATTTTTTCAATAATATATTCACCTTTTTGGTTGCATACCGCACCTTTTAAGGCTAGTTTTGACAGGGGATTTACAAGTGCAACAGTAGCAAATTCAATGGGATTATTATTGTTGTCAATTACCCTCCCTTTTATAACTCCGGGTAGAATTTCGGCTCTGGTGTTCAGGTTTATTGATATCAAACCTGCAATTAGTAATGTGTAGAAAAGATTAGCTGTCATTGTAATATTTTTAAATTATGAAAGCAAATGTATATCTGTGACTCCTTCAATAATAATTTAAGGTGACGGGAGTGCTGTTTTTAATGCCAGACCTGCAATTCCTTCGGCTAAAAGTGTTTCTGGTGATTCATGCTAATTATGGGTAGGATTCTGACTATCAAATTATTTGTTTTTCCTATTTCTGAATTAGTAATCGAGTAGGTAGAGGGATTACTCCCTCGCCCTCTCACACCACCACGCATGCTCTCGCACGTGGCGGTTTCAGTTAATAGTTAAACTTTTCGAAATTTAATGACAAATTAAATAAGTTTAGTTCTCTAAACCAAGA
>JAIOZM010000122.1 GCA_021740585.1 Bacteroidales bacterium | reverse complement strand
TGAGAAAGAATAGTGAATATTTATACCAACGTTCTTTGATTTTTTTGTATGTTTAATCAGGAAAAATGGACATGCTTAATTGCTAAAAGCTGTACATCCTTATTTGCCATTTTCTGTACATTGTAAGTTGCTGCTTACACCTTCTTCGTAAGTGGAGTTTGGGATACCATTGCCGCCTTTTTATACTTTTTTATAATTGGCTCAGGCAGAAAAATTGACAATCCGGAGATAGATCCTTTCTTCGCTGTTTTTCTTGGGTCTTTTTTTATTTGTTTTGCCTATTTACAGTTTTTATCGTCTTTCAATATAAAACGATATGCCTTTAATGTGGGCTGCCTCATCATTGGAAGATCTTTCTATGTAATTCAACTCTATGTTTATATGATTTTTGTTAAGGACTTTCCATCAACTTTCTGGTTCACCGGAATAATTGATGGTCTGTTTACCATTCTTTATGTCTTCTTTGCCTTTAAGGGAGGATTGAGAATGAAAGAATTATTTATTCCTGCAAAATCAACAAATTAGTATTATCAATATGTCAATTCCAACATCAAGAGCTAAAGAAGCAGCCCTAATTCCTCCCAACCGGCCACACCGGGCTATCAATTACCTCGGCTTCACCTGCAACTTCATTATTTTTATAAATAAGTTTGATATTGAATTTTCCGGTTTCAAGTTTATAAGTGGGAAAATAACTAATATTGAGTCCCTTATTGGGTAAAAAGCGAATTGTATCTGAAAGATTTTCATTACTGATTATTAATAAAGCTTCTTCAATACATTCATGCTTAAAATATGTATAAATACTTAAGGCATTAGGTTCATTTTCGGTAAGTAAATGATTATTGCCCATAAATTCATAATTTCCCCAATAAGCTCTTTCCGAGAAATTCCGAAGTGGCTTAGCCTCAACATCAAAAAGAAACACATCCTCAACCTCATAATTTTTTAGCAATTGGGGCAATAATGAAACATCGGTAATATATGCACCACGTCCATAAGTGCCAACAATCAGGTCCTTCTCCCGCGGTTGTATTTTAAGGTCTTTTACAGGAACAACCGGCATATTCAGTCTGAACGACTGCCAGTTTTCACCTTTATCCAAACTTACGAATACTCCTTCATCATTCCCGGCATAAAGAATTCTCCCATCGGCAGGATCTTCGATAATAACATTCACCGGTGACACAGAAATTCCTGCAGTTATTTTTTCCCAGCTTTTTCCATAATCCGTCGTTTTGAAAATCAAAGCTTCAAAATCGTCATTTCTGAAACCGCTTTTACATACATAAGCAGTTCCTTCATCGAATGCTGAAGCAAGAACGCGGCTTACCCAATAATCTTTTTTTCCGCCTGCTTTTTCAATTGCATTTGTACATTCTTCCCATTTTTCACCGGCATTTTTTGTAAACTGAATTTTACCATCATCGGTGCCAACCCAGATGAATCCCGGAGTTGCGGGCGATTCAGAAATGCTTGTAATAGTACAATACATCATGTGGCCTTTACCGGCAATCTTCTTAGCGTCGTTGGTCGTCAAATCCGGACTTATCTCTTCCCATTGATCGCCCTGATCTTTGGAGCGAAGGAGGTACTGTCCACCGGTATAAACCGTTTTTGAGTTATGGGGCGATAATACAATTGGGGGAGTCCATGGAAAACGATAAGGAGCTGCGCCTTCATCAGCTGTTGGCTCAATAGAAACACGAGTGCCGGTATGCTGGTCTACTCTGAGATGTCCGCCGAATTGTGTAGTTGTATACGCCCATCGATTATCGACCGGATCAACCGAAGTATACATACCATCCCACATACCCACAATATTCCAGTCTTCCGGACCAATTTGTCCCGACCAGTCATTGCTCGGCCCCTTCCAGGCTTCGTGATCCTGAAGTCCGAGATAAATATTATAAGGAAAAGCATTATCATATTCAACCATATAAATTTCCCCCAGAGGAATATGGTAGTGATGAAACATATTCAGACCACCATCATAACTGATGTACAATCCCCCATCACTCCCAATCATCATATGATCGCCATCTTTAGGATCAACCCACATAGTCCTGATGTCTCCAAACATATTCAGGAAATAATTTTCAGGGGGCCACTTGCAATCAAGCCAGGTTTTTCCCCCATCAAGAGAGGTTAGCATAGCGTCGCTGCTCACTGATATCCTGTCAGGATTATCAGGCTGTACCATTATTTTATTGAAAGAATACGCTGCCTTTGCACTTACATTGCAGGAATCGGTGTTTTGCTTTGTCCATGAATTTCCGTTGTCGTTGCTACGATATATTTCACCTCCAATGAGCTGGTCAAAATAGGGATCGCGAAGATGATTCATCGCTATGGTTTCGTCAACGATTACCCCGGGCTTTGGATTTAAATTTTCCACAACGGCATAGATAATTTCAGGTTGTTGGTAACATAAACCAATCCCGATACGACCAAGTTTTCCCTCCGGAAGTCCGTTTTTAAGTTTATCCCAGCTTTCTCCTGCATCAATGGATTTATAAACACCGCTCTTTTCACCTCCGGCTTCAAAATGCCAGGGATAACGGTATTTTTCATAAGCAGAAGCAAAGAGTATATTTGGATTTTCAGGATGTTGAATAAGTTCAATTATTCCGGTGTTTTCATCGATGTATAAAACCTTATTCCATGTCTCACCTCCGTCGGTGGTTTTGAATACGCCCCTTTCCTCATTGGGAGTAAAAAGATGACCCATAGATGCAACAAAAACGACTTTTGGATTTTCAGGGTGCACTATAACTGCTGAAATATGATGGCTGTCGGTAAGTCCTTTGTTCGCCCAGGAATTCCCTCCGTCAGATGAAAAATATACTCCTTTACCACTGTAACTACTTCTGGCTGAATAAGATTCACCGGTTCCAACCCAAATATGGTCGGGGTGACTCTTCGAAATCGCAATGGCGCCGATACTGCTAACCTCTGTTGAATCGAAAATCTGGAAATATGAAGTGCCATTATTTACTGTTTTCCATACTCCGCCATTTCGGGCTCCTACATAATAGGTGAATCGTTGAGAAAAATCATCTGTTTCAGGAACGGCAATACAGGAAATCCACGATCCGGCTTTGTGAGGGCCTAAATTTCTATAATTCACTACATTGGAAAAATCGACCGGCTTTTGGGAGAAGCATGGCAAAAAATGTGTTAAAATTAGCAGACTCAAAAGGCTGCTGTTAAAAAGTTTTTTCATCATCATTTATGACTTTTTTTCATTCCATTTAGGGCAACATCTGGAGGAATAAATTGATTTTTAAATGTTTTCAGGTTAATGTAAAAGTAGAAAATATTTTTTATTCAATGTCAAATTAGGTTTTTCTGAAACATTATGGAATATTGTGCGTAAATGATTTTGTTATATTTTCATTATTCCATTATAAAGTTAAGATAATTTTCTCCGCGACTTAAATTTCTATCAGATGCCAAATTCTCAGACTACAAGGAATACCAAATATAAGGAGGAGCTTCATTATTATAAAACAGTTGCGGACAGTTCATTCGAAGCCATTGTTATAATTGAAAATGGAAGAGTTATAGCACACAATGTTCAGACCAGAAAATTGCTTGGATACTTATTAATGGAATTGAATGGCATATCAATTTTTCATGTTATACATCCCGATTTTCATGAGATAGTGGAGAAGAGCATTAAAAATGGCATTAAACAACCTTATCGAATTGTTCTTTTTAGAAAAGACGGAAGTTCATTCCCTTGTGAAGTTCAGGGCAGATTAATAAATGCCGGAGGAAGAAACATCAGGATTACGGCTCTAAGGGATTTGTCGGAAAAGGAAGATATCCAGGAAAAGTACAAACGGCTGGTTGAAAATTCACCTCATATTACCTACGTTTTTAGCAGAAAGAATGGAGCCAGTTTCTGGTCGGCACGGGTTAAGGAAATTTTAGGTTTTGATTCGGATGATCTTCTCAAGGATCCCTATTTGTGGACAAATTCCATAGTTGAGGAGGACAGAAAAACGATAAGCGATTTTATTTATAAGTCTGATTCTAATGAAGGAACAAGTTTTAGGTATCGGATAAAGGATAAAAAAGGGAAAATACATTGGTTTAGCGACACCATTTTTAGTGTTATTAAAAAGGACGACGATGTTATATTTGAAGGAATTTGCGAAGATATTACAGACAGAATAAAAGCTGAGAAAGAGTTTAAGGAAAGCGAATTAAATTTACGTTTTCTCGCCTCTTCGGCAATGGAGATGGCCGAATTGAGGTCTATTGATGAAATTTTCAATTATATAGGAAAGAAACTCTACCATTACACTGAGGGAAATTCGATAATAACCATTGCAGAATATGACCTGACCGGACTCCAATACGAACTCAAAAGCGTAACCGGTATTGGCTCCTGGGCCGAAAAAATTTCAAATCTTCTGGGATTTAACTTTGTTGGGATGAAAGGAACCATAAGGGCTGATTATAATTCTGATTATAATCCTGGTAAACTGTATAAGTTTGACAATGATATTTCTCAGATGTCAAACATGAAAATACCTAAGAAAGTCAGTAAGGTTTTAATCTCTTTATTTTCAATAAAGGATGTCCAGTCGATTTCTATTAAGCACAAATCCTCATTATTTGGAAATATTTCGATTCTAAGAAATAACGATTGCAAAGAATTGGATGCAGAATTAATAGAAGCTTTTATAATGCAGGTCTCAGTGTTCATTGACAGAATAACCAGTACTGAAGCACTTAGGGAGAGTCGGCTTAGGCTTAGCAATATGATAGGGAATATTAAGGGAGTGGTTTACCGATGTCTGAACGATGAACATTGGACTATGGAATTTCTGAATAAGGAGATTGAAATACTCACCGGATATTCAGCAGAAGAGGTAATATTAAACAAGAAGATATCCTATGCTAATTTGATACATCCTGAAGATAAAGAATTGGTTTTTAATGCAGTTAAAAATGGGCTGTTAAAAGAACAACACTTTATTATTGAGTACAGGATTTTAACTAAGTCCGGAACTATTAAATGGGTATGGGAGAAGGGGATAGGAATAAAAAATGAGGTGGGAAATACAATACATATTGAAGGAATAATTTCAGATATCACTGAGATTAAAGAAAATGAGGAAAAAATCAAGAATCAACTAAAGCAGATTAGAAGTATTAATACCGATTTGAGCCGGGCAAAAGAGGAGGCAGAAGAAAGCGACAGACTTAAATCGGCTTTTTTGGCAAATATGAGTCATGAAATTCGCACACCCATGAACTCTATCATTGGATTTTCTGAAGTTATGGGAATGAAAGACCTTCCCGAAGAGAAAAAAGCAAGGTATCTTCAACATATCTCTAATTCGGGAAAACAATTGCTCAGACTTATTGATGATATAATCGACATATCGAAAATCGAATCCAATCAACTTAAATTAGAATACCAGAATTGTAATATAGATGAGAATCTCAATGAATTAATTGAAACTTGTGAACGAGATATAATTAATAAACTGAAAAGAAATATAACCATCAGTTTTGTACCTGATTTAAATTTAAAGAATCCTGTAATAAGAACCGATCAGGTGCGATTTCGGCAGATTTTAAATAATCTGATTACAAATGCTGCTAAATATACAGAGAATGGAAGTATAGATGTTGGATATACTTTAAAAAATAAGGAAAGTGGTGAGTATTTAGAGTTTTATGTCAGAGATACGGGTATAGGGATATCAAAGATCGATCAGGCCAAGCTCTTCTCAAGATTTTATCAGGCAGATAAAATCGGGGCAGTACAAGGAACAGGATTGGGTCTTAGCATCACAAAAGCATTGGTTGAATTACTGAGAGGTAAAATTTGGTTTGAGTCGAAGAATGACAAGGGGAGTGTATTTTATGTTGACCTGCCTTATATCCCGGTTGGAGAAAATAAACAAAAAGAAATTTTTAAGATGGAAATTCCCGAATTCGAATTTAAAGAAAAACTTATCTATATAGCTGAAGATGATCAGTCTTCAGTTATACTTTTAGAAGAGTATCTTGAAGAAACCGGAATTGCAATAAAGCATGCAGAAAATGGTTTGAAATTATTAGAATTGATAGACCAAAAAGTTCCGGATATTGTTCTGCTGGATATTAATATGCCTGTAATGAATGGATTTAAGACAATAAAAGAAATTAGAAAAGCAAATAATAATCTTCGCGTTATAGCACAGACAGCCTATGCCATGCAAAATGAGAAAAATGCCATAATAGCGGCAGGGTGTAACGATTATATTTCCAAACCCATCGACAGGGCAGAGTTGATACGTTTACTTAGGAAGTATATATAAACATTTTTGGGAGTATTGGTTTAAGAATCCTGTAATTATCCTTTTAGCTACCAATCCCTTGGCGCCCTCAATAAATTGAGGAGTTTCTTTCATATTGAGTATTGTCTGTCATTTTTTCAACAAAAGTGACTAACTTTGGATCCTCATTATTTTCAAAACTAATTCTTTAAAACAAAATGAAATTTTTAAATTATTCAAGATTAATAATCCCAATTATAGCAAGTCTTCTTATATTTTCTTGCATAAAAGAAGTGGAACCGCGCACCAGAGAGATGGAGGAGGCAGAATTGAATGAGTATTTACTTGAAAATGAAATTACTTCCCAGCCTACATGGACAGGCTTATATTATATTGAGAAAGAGCTTGGTACAGGTGTTAATGCTAAAAATTACGACACCGTATTATTTCATTATATTCTAAGTGATTTAAGTGGAAGAGTAATTTCTACTTCAGAAGATTTTGATGAACCGGTACGTAAAATTCTGGGTGATTCAAGATTGGTTTTTGGATTAAATGAAGCTTTGGGTTATATGAAAGAAAGGGGTAAATCATTGGCAATTGTACCTTCCACTCTTGGTTTGGGCGGATTTCAATACGATCAGATTGACCCCTATACAACATTGGTTTATGATCTTGAACTTGTTGAAATTAAACCTGGATTTATCGTTGAACCCTTTTATACAGATACGCTGACAGAAATGACAACTGAATCGGGTCTGAAGTATTATATTGTGGAGCAGAATACAAGAATTATGCTAAAATACGGTGATTTAGTATCATTTCATTATACAGGCTATTTGGAAGACGGTAGTATTTTTGATTCATCAGTTAAAAGAGGAGAGCCTGCTACTTTTCAACTTACCAGTGGTAACCTTATAGAAGGTTGGCTCGAAGGAGTTTTGTTGATGAAGGAAGGAGAGAGATTTCGGTTTATCATTCCACCAGACCTTGGCTATGGACCGGAAGGTAGTTTCCCAATTATCCCACCAAATCAAAATATAATATTTGATGTTGAGGTCATTGAAATTATCTGATATTCAATCCTCAAAAATTTCAATCCATTATTTTTTCTAATATTTACAAAATGTCAGTAAGGCCAATAAGAGTACGATTTGCACCCAGTCCCACCGGTCCTCTTCACATAGGAGGCTTAAGAACCGCTTTATTTAATTATCTTTTTGCAAAAAAAAACGGAGGAACATTTATTCTTCGCATTGAAGACACCGACCAAAGCAGGTATGTGGAAAGTGCCGAGCAGTACATTAGCGATTCCTTAAAATGGTGTGGCATCCAACCCGATGAAGGAGTGGGTGCGACAGGTAATTTTGGACCATACAGGCAATCGGAACGGAAAGAAATCTATGGTGAATTTGTTGACAGACTCATCGCCACTGGTGATGCCTACTATGCATTTGACACACCACAAGAACTCGATGAACTGAGAGCAGATTTTGAGGCGCAAAAACGTACTTTTACCTATGATTCCAATATGCGCGGCAAGCTTAAAAATTCTCTCACTTTATCTAAGGAAGAAGTAGACAGGATGATAAAGGAAGGCCGGAATTATGTAATACGGTTTAAGTTTCCGGAAGATGATGTCATAATTATGCAGGATCTGGTCAGGGGTGAAGTACGTGTTAATTCTTCAACACTCGACGACAAGGTTTTATTTAAATCGGACGGAATGCCTACCTATCATTTGGCTAATGTGGTTGATGATTATCTTATGAAAATCACTCACGTTATCCGGGGTGAAGAATGGCTGCCTTCACTTCCATTGCATGTTAGTCTGTATAAGGCATTTGGATGGACAAGTGAGATGCCTGAGTTTGCACACCTTCCGCTTATTTTAAAACCCGACGGAAAAGGAAAATTAAGTAAAAGAGATGGGGATAAGGGAGGATTTCCCGTTTTTCCATTGCAGTGGAAAGATCCTGTATCTCAGGAGATTTCTTCAGGTTATCGCGAGGCGGGATATTTTCCTGAGTCGTGTTTAAATATCTTAGCCTTTTTAGGATGGAATCCGGGTACAGAACAAGAATTTTTTAGTCTGGAGGAACTGGTTCAAAGCTTTGAAATAGAAAAAGTAGGAAAATCAGGAGCTAAATTCGATCCTGATAAAGCAAAGTGGTATAATCATCATTATATGCAAGTGAAAGATAATGAGTCGATTGCAAATGAATTTCAGCTCATTTTGAAAGAAAAGGGTATTGAAGCGGACCTTAAGCTTGTGATAAAAGTAGTGGCTAAAGTAAAGGAAAGGGTAAATTTTGTTTCTGAGATATGGGATCACGCAGACTTCTTTTTTCAGTCACCAGTTGAATTTGATGAAAAAGTAGTAAAGAAAAGCTGGAAAGAATCTTCTTCCGCGATTTTGAATTCACTAATCAAATTATTAGAATCTGAAACGGTTTTTGAGTCTTCGGAATTGGAAACAAGTGTGAAAGCAGCGATAGAGAAAAATGAATGGGGTATGGGCGCTGTTATGAATGCCTGGCGACTAGCATTGGTAGGTACCTCAAAAGGACCGCATTTATTTGATATAGCTGAAATTTTGGGAAAAGAGGAAACCATAAACCGAATGAGGAAAGCTATCGAAGTTTTATCATAATATGACTAAGTGGCCTGTAAAAAATGATTACATCGATTTTCATTCCCACCACAAGGAGGATGAAGCAGGTATTTACAGGATTTATAATCAATTTATTTCCAATCAGGAGAACACTGTTTATCCGGGAATTCACAGTTTAGGCCTACATCCATGGCATATTGATGCCTATAAATTTAAAGAAAAGCTTCAAAGTATTTTTGAGAAACATCTTTTGAATGAATCAGCAATATTAGTTGGAGAGAGTGGGCTGGACAAAAATATTTCAAGCTCCATGGAAGAACAGCAGGAAATCTTTTCCTTACATATTCAAGCTTCAGAAAATCACTCCAGACCTCTTCTAATACATTGTGTAAAAGCCTATCAGGAATTGCTGGCTATGAAAAAAGTTTGTAAACCAAAGCAGGCATGGATAATTCACGGATTTAATGGCAGTTCACAGTTGGCAGGAGATCTTTCTGACAAAGGGTTTTCTTTTTCAATAGGCCATTCTTTAATAGCTAATCCGGAGAAATTAAGTAAGGTCTTGAAGCAAATCCCACGTACAAAAATTTTTTTTGAAACAGACGAAAGTGACTATTCTATTCAGGAACTTTATGCAAAAGCAGCGGTTTATCTGCAACTTGATGTTGAAGATTTAAGAAATGTAGTATTAGCTAACTTCTTTGAACTTTTTAAAAATGATGAATGAATATTCATGGGATAGCAGAACGGAGTTGCTTTTTGGTTATGAAGATATTAAAAAGCTCAGGGATGCTCACATTTTGGTGGTTGGTTTAGGAGGTGTGGGAGCATATGCTGCTGAAATGCTCTGCCGGGCAGGAGTAGGAGAAATGACCATTGTTGATGGAGACCGGATTCAACCCAGCAACAGAAATCGCCAATTATTAGCGCTAAAAAGCAGTGAAGGTGAATATAAAACCATTCTGATGGAAGAACGCCTACTGGACATTAATCCGGATATTAAAATACACAGAATAACCGAATTTTTGCGTGATGAGCGGGTAGACGAAGTTCTGGAGACACCATACGATTTTGTGGTAGACGCCATCGATACTCTATCTCCCAAAATATATTTACTCTATAAAACCCATAAGAAAGCATATAAGCTAGTTAGCTCTATGGGAAGTGGCGGTAAATTTGATTGGGGAAAAATAGAAATTACTGATATATCGAAATCCTTTAATTGCAAATTGGCGTATTCCGTAAGAAAGCAGCTCCACAAATTGGGGGTTAGAGAAGGCTTTACTGTGGTGTTTTCACCTGAAAAAGTTGATAGAGAATCAATAAGGCTTGTTGAGGGAGAAAAAAATAAGAAATCGATGGTGGGAACTATATCCTATATGCCGGCGGCCTTTGGAATAGCTTTGGCTAGCGTAGTAATTAGAGGCATAACGGGCAGATAGACAATAAGTTATATGACAGACTCGGGAAATTAAAAAAGATTTGGCATTTTCGGTATTTTTTTTATTTTAAACCTCGGAGGTCTATAGACCTCCGAGGTTTAAAATAAAATTCCCCTCATAAATTGATCCAAAATCCACCAAAAAAAATCACTTCACCAATTCATACTTCATCTCCACCTTCACCAGTAACTCCTCAGCAATTTTACCCCTTACCAGTTTAGGAATAATTATCTCATAGTCAGCGGGTTTTACCTTAAATTCGGATTTTGCAAACAGATTCTCTCCGTTAACATTAATCTGACCGGTAGTACTTACCTCTTTGGTTACACCATGGATGGTTAGTTCCCCATCAACCTGCACATCATATTTACCATTTGTGCTGAAATCCACTTCAGCCAGATTTGTTATTTTACCCTTAAAACTTGAATTTGGGAATTTGTCAGATTCAACATAGTTCTCATTGAAATGCTCCTGCATCAGGGATTTTTTGAATTCAAAAGACTTCATATCCAGTTTGAATACCAAATTACCTGTAGCAGCATCAAGCGCACTCGAAACTTTATAATTATCTGCATTAATGTCTTCAATTGGAGTGGAGGAGAAGAAATTAATATAACCTGTTTTTGTCATATACTTTTGAGCACTCAGGTTGAAAGAGAAAAGTACCAGACTTATCAAAATTAAAATCTGTTTCATAAAATATA
>JAIOZM010000121.1 GCA_021740585.1 Bacteroidales bacterium | reverse complement strand
ATAGTCAATTGACATTCATTGTCATTGCGAGCGCAGCGCGGCAATCTTTTTAGGGTTTATAAGTTTTACCGGACCACCTTCATAATTTCCCTGAAAATCAATAGTCCTGGTATAGCAGCCCTTTCATTTCAGCAACTACTTCCTGGTATTCAGGGCTCTCTGCCAGATTGAAGTATTCAACAGGATCATTTTCCTCGTCGTACAACTCCCTGCCTTTTTTTCCTTCGTCCCATTCAATATACCTCCATTTTTTATTTTTGACCGTTCTTCCAAGCATATCGCCCCTGCGAACAACAGCACGAACTTCGCTACGGAAATCTAATGAAGGATACTGAAGAACCTCAGCGAAACTTTTCCCTTCAAGATATTCAGGTAGACTATCTAATCCGGATGCTTCGGCCAGAGTAGGGTAAATATCTATAAACTCAAACATGGATTGTGATCTGACACCCTCAGCCACATTTGGTCCTGCTACGATAAATGGCGCCTTAGTTCCGTTCTGGTAAATCGTTACTTTATTCCACCAGTTATGTTCTCCCAGATGATAGCCATGATCGCCAAAGAAAAAGATAAGAGTATTCTCCAATTGTCCCGATTCTTCCAAGGCATTCATCACTTTTCCCACCTGGGCATCCATGAAGCTGCTACAGGCATAGTATGACCTTAAAAACTCCCTTCTTTCTCTATCGGTAAATTTATTGAATATAGTTGTTTCGCCTGGCAAACTATGTTTATATACTGGTTCCCATCCTTCCGGAAGCTCTGGAGGGGTACAATCCTCCAGCGGATACATCTCAAAATACTTCTTGGGTGCAATAAATGGGTCGTGGGGTTTATGTAACCCCACAGCCAGAAAAAATGGTTTCTCATGATCGGATTTAATGAATTCCACAGCCTTCTTTGCAATCTGGCCATCTCCCTGATCTTCATCCTCCCCTTCAGCCGCCATCCACCAGCACCATTTCAAGACATCCTCTGTCATGTTTCTTCTCTCTCCTTTTTCCCCAAGTTCAGTAGCCTTAAAGTCATAGATCTCGTCCCAGCCTTTGTAGTCATTATCCTCTTCCTTTATAGTATGATATATTTTACCGAGGTTCATCGTATAATAGCCATTTTGCCTGAACAATGCGGGTAAGGAAACCCAATCTCCAATGACAGACTGAAGGGTCTTCCGATTATCAAGGATGGTTGTTGTTTCAGGCTTCATTCCGGTGAGAAATGAAGATCTGCTGGGGTTACAAACTGAATAATTGCAATAGGCATGATCGAACTGAACTCCCATTGCCGCCAGTTTATCGATATTTGGAGTTTTCACAATGGGATGTCCATAGCAACCAAGAGTAGTTGTCAGGTCATCAACAACAATGAACAACACATTAGGTTTCTTTTCTACTCTGCTGCTATCCTTTTTATCATTGCTACCAACACATGAACTTAGTCCGGCAATTGCGAGTAAAAGAAAGAATAAATTTTTCATATTATTGATTTTTACGCTTAGGCATCTCATAGCTTGTACCTTGTTCCTTTCGAAGCATTTTTGCTGCCTCACCGGTTAGGAACAGGTATTGATCAGATGGAGCTCCATCGTTATCAATAAAATGAGCCTTATCGCTATTAGGAGGATTATCCGATACTTTAAAAATGGCAGTTCCTTCATCAATCTCATCAAACATAGCTACATAGATCATTTCTGCACCAGCATCAATCATGGTTACCATCTGATCCCAGAAGAACTGCCCACCCAAACGTGGAATAGCTCCATAGGCAGTATATCTGGCATGTTCCGGACGTCCTAGTGAAAGATTCCTCCAACTGAAACCCGGACAAGCGATGGGTGAGTAATCAACTCCATGCTCCTTGCACCATGCAATATCTGCTTTGACATGATCACTCAGGTGCTCCATTGGTTTATGCACCAATGGTGTAAAACGCTGCACCATCCATGGGAGGACAATATCGGCCGATTCTATTAATTCATGCAAATAAGGATCTGGCAGGCAGTCTTTATTAAGCTCACGGAAATAGGTTGGCACACCTAACATTACGGCGCAACCGCCATATACAGGATCATTTTTCAGGAAATCTATCAACTTATCCAGTTTGATTTTGCGTATATCATAGGAACGATCAGGAAAACCTACACCCCAAATGCATACCAGAGGTTTGCCGCTATGATGCAGATATGTTTGCTTTTCACCAAAATCAAGCACATTCAGGTCATCAACAAGCTTTTTCCAATCTTCAATTATACGATCACAATCATCCTTATCTGGCTGCAGGCCGGAGAGGTCGTACATTACCGCTATAGCCCTGTTATATTTCTGTGATGCCTTGAAGGCATTTGTTAATATAATATCCTGAGATTTGGGCTCTTCGGGATTCCTGGTAACACCATAAAAACGCTGCATAAATACCCCGTCGATCCCATATTCTTTCATCCATTTAAAATGCAGATCGGTTGTGCTTTCATCAACTGAGCTGAAGACTCTGGCTGGGGTTCCGTCTTCATAAAGGAATTCTGTTTCATACGTTTTTTCGTACTCTGAAACATCAGGCCATATATCAATGGTATTATTTTCAGGGTTGAATTTATCTCCTTTCCCAAAATGTCCCCATCCGCTATTCATCTCATCTCCTTCCGCACGGAACCATCCCTGATAACCGGCCATGATTAGTCCCTTGTAGGTTGGGTACACTGGTTTTTTTTCTACATCTCCCTGTGAGTATGCTGAAAGAAAGAGACAACTCAATAGTAACAATAATATTTTCTTCATACTAAATAATTTGGGTTTTGGGAGCATTTAATTGCTTAAAGAATCGAGCATTAAAGTATAACGTTCAGGATTTGTTCCCCAAGACTTATTTGCCTTAGGACCCATTTCAAAAATTAATTTTCCACCCTTTATTATATCTTCATGTAATATCCATGGACCTTCGATTTCTTCTCCATTAAGGCTTGCTGCCTGTATATACTTGTTTTCAGATGAGGCACCTTCAGCTTCGATTTCAAATATGACTCCATTTCCCAAATCAATCGCTGAATATTCAAAAAACGGTGTTCCAATACTATAAATTGGTAGTCCGGGTGTTACCGGATAAAACCCAAGCGAGGAGAATACTACGAAAGATGACATTCCTCCGCCATCCTCATCACCCGGCACCCCCATCAGGTCGCTACGAAACCATTCATTTATAAGTTTGCGCAAAGATTTTTGGGTTTTCCAGGGCTGTCCGGCATAATTATACAAGTAAGGAATATGCAATGAAGGCTCATTAGCCATTGAGAACTGACCAACATTTCCTGTATGATCAGGCAACTGGGCATAAAAATGATATTTTCCCATACCCAAAGGCTCTTTGAACATGACATCAAGATTATTTACGAAATTCTCATTTCCCCCCATCAGATTGATAAGATCAGGAATATTGTGTTGAACATCCCATCGATATATCCATGCATTGTTCTCGCCATAAAAGCCTCTGGCACCCATACCACCGGAGAATTTATAATCAAATGGCATTATGAAATTTCCTTCATTATCCTTTGGATGAAAGAAATGAGTTTCCCTGTTAAAGAGGTTTCTGTAGTTAAAAGAACTCTTTGTAAAGAATTCAGCCTCATCGGTTTTACCCAATTCATTTGCTATTTGAGCCAGACACCATTGATCGTATGAAGTACCGAGCGTTACAGCAACAGGTTGTCGTCGCTCGAAGGAGTGTACCTCAGGGATGGTCTCTTCTTCGCCTTCATATAGAGCAGGGATATATCCATTTTCTTTGTAAAAAAGGTCGAGTTCTCCGGCAGGCTTTCCCGACCAGGGAGCGAGAGTTTTCTCCGTAATTGCACCTTTTGCTGCCTCATATGCCTTCTCCAAATCAAAATTTCCAAGTCCTTTTCTATAAGCATCAATAACAGACGCCACACCGTGATTCGAGTTCATCCGCCGGCTATCTCCGGTAATTTCAGGAAATGTTGGCAACCAGAAATTATCCATTTGTTCGGCCATCAAAACAAAAGAGTTCAAAATATCTTCCTCTTTTTTTATGTCAATAATTGTGCGAAGAGGATGATGTGCTCTGTAGGAATCCCATATCCAGTCATCGGTATAGAATGGGCGACCTTCATCATTGTGTATAGCCCCATCGAATGCGCTGTAATAACGGCCATCTTCCGAAATGCAAACGGGCCTTTCATAACATCGGTATAATGAAGTATAGAAAACAAACCTGTCATCCATTGATCCGCCATCCACTTTTATCTTTCCCAGTGCCTTATTCCATATATCACGTCCCATAGATTGTATTTCAGAAACCGACTTCCCAGATACCTCCCTCTCCATATTTTTTCGTGCCTGATCCTCGTCGATAAATGAAATACCATATTTCAGGTTCAATTTCTTTGTCCCCTCCGGATATTTAGCAACTAAGGTGGCATTCCTTCCTTTGGCAGCATTACCTTCTCCTAAAACTCCCTCTTCAAGAACAGTAATCACCTGAGGCAAGTCTTCAGGAAGCAGGTACAAATAAACCCTTGTATTATTTTGAAGCAATTGATAGCCACTAATTGCTTCACCGTTCCATGACAGTTCTCCTTCTTCAGAATTTACAATTAAATATGGAGCTGCATTCTTTTCAAATTGCAATTCATAGGCTGCCGACTGATGCGAAATTCCATAATCAACATTAATTTGCAGCTCATCCAAATACACAGAATAAGAATATGGAGTAAGATTTTCCAAATCGTAACTATATTGAATAACTGAGTTCAATTCACCTTCAGAACCCTGATACGGGCTAAGATTGAAAGCTGAACTGCCCCGATGACTGGTTACAACGAGGGGTAGTCCAAATAATTCTGTTTCAGTGAAATCTCTACGTTGAGGATAAACCCTCAAAAGACTATTAGGAAGATGAATGGTTGGAAAAGTTGGAACAAGCAAGTGGCTTATGTTCCCCATATAGGGGTTTACAAAGTCAACAGCTTCGTTTTGTCTTGAATCAGACTCTTCCGAAGAACAAGCAATGCCTATAAGTGCAGTGATGCAGAACACCGCAATGAGATTAGATTTGAGTTTTGACATAGATACTATGAATACATGATTATTTGCGCAAAATATATTTATATGTATAAAAAAGTATTAATTTATTCTTAATGGGCTAATGCAGTACAAAACAAATGGGAATAATGCACTATAATCCCAAGTATTCCATTTAAAACTATTCGACGCATTTTCTGTTATATAAAATACTTATGGGAAGAAAAAAAATGGAATCTTATGAATCTTTCTCAAAAGATTATTTAATATATTTAATGTACCGATTCTAAAATGAGATTAATACATACTATCTGAAATATTTTAAAAAATTTGCTACTTTTGACAAAGTCACATCAATTATACATTTATGTATTTCTAATTATTTCTGCCAATAAGAATTGATGATTGACAATAGGAAATCAGAGCCGAATAAATGAGAATTATGCATTTTATAAATATTCTTTTGAAATTGACCAGACACAGGACTGCAATCATCATGCTTTTGCTTGTGATTTGTTCAAGAGCTTTGCTTGCTCAATCATACGGCTTGCTTTTTTCAGGACATGAAGTATCGCTTGATCAAAGAACTCAATTATATCTTACTCCCGATAAGCCCCTGGCATTCAAATCTTCACTTGAACTATCATTTCAGGTTAAAATGGAAGCCGAATTCGAAAATCATTTTGGATATATCTTCAGGTTGGTTTTAGGGGATAAGAATATCGATATGATGAATGTTCTTCCCATCAGTCCCTATAATTTTCAAATGACATTAAGTGGTCAGGAATCAGATCATACTCTTAGCATACCACTCATAATGCAAAATTCAGAATGGCTGGATTTCCATTTTGTAGTAGATATAATTAATCAGAAGCTGACTTGTAGAGTAAATGATATTTTCCTGGAAGAAGATCTTGAAAATTATTCTTCGAAAGAAGGATTCCAGCTCTTTTTCGGAGCCCATACCCATGGACAATTCCCCACGACGGACGTTTGTCAGATGAAAATAAAGGATGTGAAGGTGATTACAAGAGGAAAAGAATATCATTGGCCGCTGGATCAGATGGAAGGGAATATCGTTATTGAGCAAAACCACAGGGCAAATGGCCGTGTTGAAAATCCAACCTGGTTGATGAGTTTGCATAATCAGTGGGAAAATATAGCGTCTTTCGATTTTCCCGGCTATGTAAAAGCTGCTTCAAACCCTAAAGAGGGTCTTATATTTTTAGCATCGTCAAAGTCTATGGGAATTATTGATGTCTCCAATAACAATGCTTATAGCGTTGAAGAATACAAATCACCACATCCAATGCTGTCGACAAATCAATTGATTTTCGACTCCATAAATAACGATTTGATCTGTTATTCCCTGAGAGGAAACTACAAAAATTATTATAATTTCGAAAAAAAGACATGGTCAGGATTTCCCTCAGACACAAGCTCTGATCCAAGATATTGGCATCATAATAAAATAATTGCACCTGACAGTCATTTATATACTTTTGGAGGATATGGGCAACATTTATATAAAAACCTTGTGCAAAAATGGAATGTCGAACAAGAGAGGTTTGATACTGTGGCTACAAAAGGTGAATTCCATCCAAGGTACCTCGCCGGGGGAGCTTACAACCATAATGACAGCCTCTATTACCTAATTGGCGGCTATGGCTCAAAGAGTGGTATTCAGGCTGTAAATCCCGATTATTACTATGAAATTATAAGTTACTCCTTTAAGGACAGTCTTTTTAACCGGGTTTATGATTGCAGGGAGAGCGATTTGGAATTCTGCTTTGCAGGATCGGCAGTCATTGATGATTCTTCGAATCTTTACGGACTCAGATTCTCCAAGCACCAATCAGAAAATGAATTACAACTTGTTAAAATTCCATTAAAGAATCCTGAAATAATAGAGTTGGGGTCTCCTATCGATTACAGTTTTATTGACATCAAATCATCTGCAGAATTATTTTATTATCCACGCTTGCAAAAAATGTATGCGGTGAGTATTTATTTGAATGAAAATATTTCCCATGTTGAAATATATTCTATTGCTTTCCCTCCTCAAGCCTACACCAAGCACCATGAAAAAACCAGTATTCTTCAAACCAAATCCAAATGGTTTTTACTACTAGGGATTCTGACTGTTATGGCAGCAATAATTATTACGTCTTTTTTCCGAAAGAAGAAAAATTTAGTTTCAAGTCATGAAAGTGTTGATTTGGGTACAACCACCAAAGCAAAAAGGCAAGAGAAGTCTCATGGAGCTAAGGAAATATCAGCAAATTCAATAATTCTGTTCGGCGGATTCCAGATCCTTGATAAGGATGGAAAAGATATCACCGGTTACTTTACTCCTCTCTTGAAGAAACTGCTTTTATTTATTCTACTTAACTCATTAAAACATAATAAGGGAGTGTCATCCAACCTCTTATATGAAACTTTCTGGTTTGATAAATCAATAGATAGTGCACGAAACAACAGAGCTGTAAATATTGTCAAATTAAAGTCCTTGCTAGAGAAAGTTGGAAAATGTACCATCACCAAAGAAACCGGGTACTGGAAATTTGAGATGGAGAAGGAATCGTTATATATTGATTATTTGGATTATTTAAACATAACAAGCAATAAGGATCCCTTGTCTAAAGATGATGTTATTAATTTATTAGCGATCATTGAAAGGGGAGCTTTACTTCGAAATACTGAGGATGATTGGCTGGATGTTTTTAAATCAGATGTTTCAAACACCATAATCGACAAACTGGGTGAATTCATTAAGAATTCGGATAGTGATCAGGATTTTATCCTCCAACTTACCAATTGTATGTTTACCTTTGATATGGTAAGTGAAGAAGCGATGATCTTACAATGCACCACCCTAGTGAAATATGGGAAACATAGTCTTGCCAAAAAGTCCTATGAAAAATTTGTAAAGGAGTATAAGCTTCTTTACGGTGAAGAGTATGATAAGTCCTTTATCAGTATTACAGCTGATAAAAAGAAATAAATCTAATCTCTCTGAACTACTACAAAAAGAGATTTTTCTATTAATTGTCAGATTTTCTGCACACAGTAAGGCAAATCAGAAAAAAATAATTGCTCGAAAGCTGTATATTATTTCCCTATTAAGTTTCTATTAATGACTGATTAATCACTTTTTCCGATATTTATATTCATAATTTGAATGACACTCTTTTTATTCAAATAAATTAATAATTCTACTTATTAACTAAAACTATTTAAAATGAAAAAACTTTATCTCTTAACTTTATTTGCACTTTTTTCTGGTGTAATAACGTTTGGCCAGGTTTGGGTAGCCACTGCTCCTGGAACATGGTCAGACGTAAATAACTGGTCTACTGGAGCACTTCCAGCAGATGATGGTACTGTTGAATTTGGAGCATCCTCATCAGAACTATGCACAGTTGATGCTGATGCGGGATTTGGCCGATTTAAATTAGCCAAAGGAGGCCCTGCCTCAATGATCATCAAATCCGGTGTTACTTTAAAATCTATGAAAAAAGTTGACTGGCATTGCATAGGCGAAAATGCTGCAGCTACCCTAACTATTGAAGCAAATGCAACATTGGATCTGGGCGATCATCATGACTATATAGGGAGATCTGGAGGCTCAGCCGTTGTTGACCTCTACGGAACCCTTACCTCAACTTCAAGTCTTGGAATAGACAAAGGAAGTGTTGGCGCTGTTTGTAAAGTAACCATTTACACTGGAGGCCAATTAGTAGCCAGGTATATCGACTCACAGGGAATGGGTAAAGATGCTATTGTGGATATCCGTGGTGGTACATTAATGTTTAATGGGAATGAACAAGCCGATGTGACTAAATTTATTGGTGAGGGCAAAATTGTCGCATACGGTGGTGGCGGAACTGTTGTGCTTGAGTATATTGATAGTAAGACAATTGTTACTTCATTGGAGGATCTTTCAGCTCCAACGATTGAAAGTTCAAGTCCGGCTGATACCGAGACAGGTGTTCCGGGTGAATTACCAATAATAATTAACTTTTCAAAATGGATGGATCGTGCAAGTGTTGAAGCTGCATTAACCGTTACTCCAGCTATTCCTAATCAAACCCTCACCTGGGCACAAAACACACTTACTATCTCTGGTGATCCGATGACTGATCTTACAGTTTACACGGTTTCAATCGGAGCCACCGCAACAGATGTAAACGGAATTGCAGTAGCGAGTGCGCTTTCATTTTCATTTACAACTATTGATCCAAATGCTCCACCAATTGTAGTAACTACAAGTCCTCTTGACGCTGCAACCGGTATTAATGAAGGTACTCCTATACAAATTATCTTCTCCAAAGCGATGGACTCAACAAGTGTATCAACAGCTATCACAACTGTTCCTGCATTAGAAAATGCTTTATCCACTTGGAGTAATAATTATAAAACATTAAGCATTGCTCACGATAACTTTGGATGGAATCAGGTTGTTTCCGTAACACTTGCTGCAGGTGCAAAAGCTTTAGTTGATGAAACTGTATTAGCTGCTGATTATACTTTTGGCTATACTGTTAGAGGAATGCCGACAACTACTAATATCTGGAATCCTGCACAGGATGGATCGAGTGATGGTTTATGGATGACCGCCGCAAACTGGACTCAAGGTGTAGTGCCCGATGATCCATCTTATAATTATAAGGTCGTTCTCAATGTCCCTGGGGCTGGTTCTGTAACTCTAACCGATACAGTAAATGTAAATTGCCTTAGATTAGGTGAAAATGGTCCTGGAGACACCCTTTTTATAGAAGATAAAGCCTATCTAAAAACAAACGATGAATGGAATGGATTTGGCATTAGTGATACTTCGGTTGTGATCATTAAGGCTGGCGGAACATTGGATCTGTCATCACACGCATGGATTGCATATCACGCTAAAGCAAAAAGTACCATCGACGTCTATGGAACAATGTACATTAAAGGATCTACCGGCTTAAACTGGGCAGACGATGGTGGTGTTGGTACTCTGACTATTCATGAGGGTGGTGTTCTAAATATGAGAAGCTTAAATGATTTTTCAGCTGGTGGAGCAAATTTAGCATCTATTAATGCAGGATCTGTTATCGATGTTAATGGAGGTGAGTGGACAATCAATCGACATTCGGGTCAGAAAGCGGTAGCTAAACAATACATAGAGGCAGGTAGAATTACTGCTTATAAAGGCGCCGGATTTGTACGTGTTGTTGAAGATTCTATTTTTTCAGATGTAGACACCACATATATTACATTCATTACTTCCACAATGACAAGGAATACAGATGCCACATTGAGTGCTCTATTTTCAGATGTTGGAGGAGTATTCAAGCCTGAATTTAATCCTGCAGTTACAACTTATGATCTTATAGTACCATTTGGCAGTTTCTGGGCAACAATTGGTGGTACTCCTGCCGATAAGTATGCTTCAGTTTCGGAGGATGTATTTGTAGATTTATCGCTCGGAAGCGGACAAGCTGTAATTACCGGTATCGCAGAAGATGGAGCTACTAAGGCTTACACTGTTAATGTTACAGTAGCAGAGGTTTCAACACCTAACATAAGTGCATTGAAAGAGAATGCTTATTATATTGCTTCTCAGGATATTGTAAGAGTTGAGAATGCTGCTTCAGTTAAAATGGTCAGTGTATTTGATTTAACAGGAAAACTAAGATTCAATTCCGATGTTAACAAGTCTGAAACATTTGATATTGATGCCAGTGCCCTAAAGCAGGGTCTCTATATTATTCAGTTGAGAAACTCTGACGGCAGTAAAAAGAGCTTTAAGTTTATAAAGTAATATTGTCTTTTAGTACTTTGTACTAATCTCATTTTATCAATCTCCCGCCTGACTTCAGGTGGGAGATTTATTTTGGTATTTTATATTAAGATGCAGCGTAGGGGTTGTTTCGTCGGGCAAGTTGTATTATGTGTTGTTTGAATGGTAATAATGCAAGCCCTCCGGGCTTGTGGGGATTTCTTATGTCTTATGCCCCGGGTGTGACCGGGGCTAATCTAATGGT
>JAIOZM010000120.1 GCA_021740585.1 Bacteroidales bacterium | reverse complement strand
CCCCTCAACCCCTCAACCCCTCAACACCTCAACCCCTCAACCCCTCAACGCCTCAACCTCTCAACCCCTAAACCCCTCAACCCCTCAACCAAAATGAAAATAAACCTCATAACCCTCGGCTGCTTTAAGAATCTGGTTGACTCAGAACGAATAATTCATCAGATCGAAAGAAACGGACATACGGTTTTGCATAATTCTGAGGAATTCTCAGAGGCTGTAATCATTAATACCTGTGGATTTATCTTAGATGCCAAAACAGAATCGATAGAGAATATTTTGCGTATCGCAGAGGCCAAAAAAAAGGGGCTGGTGAAGAAGATAATTGTAATGGGCTGCCTTTCTCAGCGGTATTCAGAAAGCATGAAGGAAGAAATGCCTGAAATAGATTCTTTTTATGGGGTAAACGATCATGAAGCCATTCTGGCAGATCTGGAGTCGAATTATTATGCAGGTGAATTGCACCGTCGGTCTTTACTGACACCAACTCATTATGCATACCTGAAAATTTCTGAAGGTTGCAACAGAAACTGCGCCTTCTGCGCTATTCCTTCCATTCGGGGAAAACAAATCTCTGTTTCTATCCCTGACCTTATAAAAGAAGCCAAAGAATTGACTTCTAAAGGAGTGAAAGAAATAATTCTAATTGCACAGGACTTAACATCTTATGGTACTGATATTTATAGCGAAAAGGCATTACCGAAGCTGATCGGGGAACTGGTTAAAATTGAAGAAATTCAATGGTTACGATTGCATTATACCTATCCCTACCAGTTTCCTGCAGATGAAATCATTCAGTTAATGAAAGATCACCCTAAAATATGCAAATACCTCGATATCCCTGTTCAGCATATTAGCGATAGTATTCTGAAGAATATGAATCGCGGACACGGAAGCAAGGAGGCAATGGAAATCATTCATAAATTCAGAAAAGAAATTCCTGATATAGCGGTTCGTACTACTTTAATTACCGGATTCCCCGGAGAAACAGCTAAGGATTTCAGTGACTTGAAAGAATTAGTAGCAAGTGCAAAATTCGATCGTCTGGGTGTCTTCACCTATTCACATGAGGAGGGTACACCGGCTTATGAAAAGTTTAAGGATAACGTTCCTGAGAAACTGAAAATCAGCAGGATGGAGGAACTTCTTGCCATGCAGGAAAGTATTTCACTTGAAAATAATCAATTAAAGCTCAATAAGGTATTCAAAGTCCTCATCGACAATAAAGAAGGTGAGTTTTATATAGGCAGAACTGAATTTGATTCCCCGGAAGTAGATAACGAAGTTTTAATTCCAGCAGAAAACACCGAATTGCAAATCGGTGAATTCTGGGAAGTTGAAATCTACGACGCCACAGAGTTTGATTTGTTTGGGAGGCTTAGATGAATTGCTTTGCGACACAAGATTTTGCATATTTCCAAAACAGATTGTAAAAATAAATTTACAGCTGGTAGACAGGAAGTTTTTATTAACTAAAGTCTACATAAAAATTTCAATATTCGACCATCTTAAGACGCCTGTCAATAATTATAAAAATTCTCATATCCAATTCCCAGATCAAATCTCCCATACGAAATAGCAACAGGTTCGCCATCCAGAAATGTTTTAAGATTGAAATATCCGGAAAGTATCGCCCTCATTGAATCCTCGTCAACGTAGAGCTGCTGTGCTCTCTTAATCATCAATTCACCTTCTATTATAGTAAGATTTGTTGTTTCATTCCCAATTTTAAGAGTTACAGCTCTACCACTTTCTTTAAGATTAAAAGTTAAGCTATCCAATTCTGTGAGATCATAATAATGTGCAGGAGAGTGTCCTTTTATAGAGAATTTTAAGTCTATACTCTGTCCATTCATCCGACCTCTGAGTGTAATATGCATGGTGTCTGTATTGACGATGATTTTCACCGGAAGGTCATCATCGGTAGAAGTAAAAGGTTTTCTATCAATATATGCACCGAAAGTATTATACCCCCATTCACTGTAGATAGGAAGACCGGGATAGTATGGGTCCGAAATAAAAACCGACTCAGATAAACTGAAATCCTCCATTTTTTCGCAGGATGATAAAAAAACAGATAGTACCAGGATCAGATATATAAATTTCGATATTTTCATGTTATTTATTTTATTTATTAATTGGGAACTGAAGGGATAGCTTAAATCCATCAAAGTAATCCACTTCCGACAATACAAAGTTATCCGTACTCAGAAAAACTGAAGGAAGGAATAGTTCAAAAACAAAATTTGGTTTGTCTTCAATTCCGTATTTCAAACCAATTGATGCATACGCAGTAGAATAGAACTTATTCGTAACTGTACCTATGCTGTTTAGAATTAAATCCTGATGAATTTCCATGTCATTATCGGAAAAATCAATATCTGAACTCTTATTCATATTCAATATACTGATTTCGGCACCAACTTTTGCTTGTAATTCAAATTTCTTATACTTAAATGGAACTGCTCTGATTTCCAATGGAATACTAATAAAACTATTCGTTTCCAAAATAGATTTTATCCGGGCAAATTTCGTGTCTGTATCCTCCATAGAATAACGCAAATAATAAAAATCAGCGCTATTTGAGGAGTATCCGGAAATTTCACTTGTATAGCCTGTATATCTTAAACCTGTAGATATTCCCGATTTATATTTAACACTGAAGTATTCCCATCTCATGCCTACATAAAAGCCTGATGAAGCAGCTGAAATTAATCCGTTTGAATACTGGCTAACGTAATATGAACTTATGTTCTGTCGAATGGCAATGTTTTCTTTTATACTTCCGTTAGGATACATAATTCCTGATTCAAAATGTATGAATTGGGTCCATTTCTGAGGGGTTTCAGGAGATATGTCCTGGGAATAGAGCTTAGAGGCAGACATTGTCATTAAGCAAAAAGAGAATATCAAATATCTCATTTATAGGGTATTAGGTTAATATTTAAATTCCAATCTTATTTGATTTTGAATTCTGCATAAAAAATATACTCCTAGCTTTGAATTCTCCTATGACCAATCTCCTTCACTATATAATTTACTCTGGAATTTTTTAAAACATTGTTTGTTATTGGATGATGTTTTAATACTACAGGTTGCGTTTGATTTAAAATTTGTATAGAATTAGTAAAGCACGAGAATAGAATAACTTTAACATTCTATATCGCACTGATTTGTGGCTTCAAAAAAGACAATTCAGTATATTAAATTAGGTATTATTGAGATAAAATCCCGACAGAGCGGCATACTCGCTATTGCTCCTTCGTCTCTTTATCCTTCTTTTTCAAGACCTTAATTAAAATATTCTCCTTCTTGGTATCCATTCCAACAGATAGGGTATCTCCCTCGTTTACAGATGATTTGATTATAGCTTCAGCCAGGGGATCTTCAAGATACTTCTGAATGGCACGTTTCAGAGGGCGTGCGCCAAACTGTATATCATAACCTTTATCAATTATAAAATCTTTTGCAATCGAATTAATTTTAATCTGATATCCAAGCGCATGAACTCTTTCGTACAATCCTTTTAACTCAATATCAATGATTTTGTAAATGTCTTCCTTGGTTAAGGTATTAAACAGAATAACATCATCCACACGGTTAAGGAATTCGGGAGCAAAGGTGCGCTTTAAGGCCTTTTGTATCACAGCCTTAACATTGTCATTGGCACTTTCTTGACGATGGGCCGTATTAAAACCGACTCCGGTTCCAAAATCTTTAAGCTCTCTCGAGCCAATATTGGATGTCATAATTACAATAGTATTTCTGAAATCCACCCGTCTGCCTAAACTATCGGTTAACCGACCTTCATCCATAACCTGTAAAAGTATATGATACACATCGGGATGAGCCTTTTCAATTTCATCTAAAAGAACAACAGAGTAGGGCTTACGTCTTACTTTCTCTGTTAATTGTCCGCCTTCTTCATAACCAATATAACCCGGAGGCGCTCCAACTAATCTTGAAACGGAGAATTTTTCCATGTACTCACTCATGTCGATTCTGATAAGGTTATCGAAGGAATCGAATAAGTATTTAGCCAGAACTTTGGCAAGCTGAGTTTTACCTACACCGGTAGGACCCAGGAAAATAAAGCTTCCGATAGGTTTGTTCGGATCTTTTAGTCCTGCACGATTCCGTTGAATTGACTTAACAATTTTTTCGATGGCATCGTCCTGACCAACAACGCTACCTTTCATTTCTTTTCCCATTACAAGCAGTCTGCTTCCTTCAGCCTGAGCAATTCGTTGTACGGGCACACCGGTCATCATGGCTACTACTTCAGCAACCTTCTCTGCATCAACAGTTTCCCGGTTCTTTGAAAGTTCTTTTTCCCATTTGGTCTTTTCCTGCTCTAATCCGTCCAGAAACTCTTTTTCCTTATCTCTGAAACTTGCAGCTCTTTCAAAGTTTTGATTTTTAACCGCTTTAATTTTCTCGGCTTTTATTTCCTCCAGTTCTGCTTCAAGTTGAACAATTCGCTGAGGAACAACAATATTCGAAATATGCACCCTTGAGCCCGATTCATCTAATGCGTCAATGGCTTTATCGGGCAGGTGACGATCTGAAATATACCTCTGTGTAAGCTTAACACAGGCAATCAAAGCCTCAGGTGTATAATTTACATTATGATGATCCTCGTAGCGGTTCTTTATATTATTGAGTATCTCCAATGTTTCCTCAGCATTGGTAGGCTCAACCATTATTTTCTGGAACCTTCTTTCCAGAGCACCGTCTTTTTCAATATGCTGACGGTATTCATCGAGTGTTGTGGCTCCTATGCATTGGATATCTCCGCGTGCCAGAGCCGGTTTAAGCATGTTTGCCGCATCGAGTGACCCTGTAGCACCACCTGCACCCACTATAGTGTGAATCTCGTCGATAAACAATATTATATTATCATTTTTTGCAAGTTCATTCAAAATGGCTTTCATCCTTTCCTCAAACTGTCCTCTGTATTTGGTACCTGCAACAATTGAGGCGAGATCAAGAGTAACAACGCGCTTGTCGAATAAAACCCGTGAAACCTTACGCTGAATTATCCGGTTGGCTAATCCCTCTGCAATAGCAGATTTGCCCACACCGGGTTCGCCTATTAAAATCGGATTGTTTTTCTTTCGTCTGCTAAGAATTTGCGCCAGTCGCTCAATTTCTCTTTCTCTTCCAACTACCGGATCTAAACGGTTTTCCTCAGCAGCCTTTGTGAGATCAATTCCAAAATTATCGAGTACGGGAGTATCAGAAGATTTCCCCGGTTGTGGTATATTGCCACCAGGTTTTCCTGTTCCAAAAGGACCTTTTGCCTCATCGTCTTCATCACCGGTAAAATCGGCTTTATTCTCAATCTCATATGTTTCGATATGAGAACGCACATTGGTATACATAATATTCTTTTCGTTTAAAGTTTGAGTAACGTAGTTGTTTTCATCCTTAAGGATTGCGAGAAGAAGATGACCTGTATCAATGGTAGTGTCCTTCATAGATCTTGCTTCCAGATATATCAGTTTTAATATTCTTTCAGTGGCTTTTAAAAGTGGCAGATTATCTATATCGGTTATTTGGGCAAACTTATCTTTCCTGACAGCATCTTCAATGGTTTTCTTTAAATCATATAATTCTGCACCCATCATGAGCAGTATATCAATTGCAATTCCCTCTCCATCTCTGAGAATTCCAAGAAAAAGATGTTCAATACCCAAATGACTGTTCCCCAAACGAACGGCTTCTTCCTTACTGTAACTTAAAACATCCTTTATTCTCTGCGAAAATTTAGCATCCATATTGTGAAAGCTTTATTTATGTTGTTTTTATATTTGATTAATACTTCAATAAACGGATTGAAGTATATTATTTTAATTCCTTAGTATACAGTTCCTTACATGACAAGATTAGTGTTTGCCTATACAAATATAAGTCAAAAATACTCCCATACATTTCTTTGCTTGAAATTAATCTTTTGCTTACAAATATAGCAATAAAACAAAAACCTGTTATAAACAGTTTTATGTTGACAAAAAATGATACCAAAATGCCCGTTTTATTTAAGAAATGATTACTTTCGTAAGTCCAAATAAAATGGGCATTTAACGGCTTGAATATGTATTAATTTTTAATAGGAAAACAGAAAATGGCAGAAGGAGAGAATATAATAAAAGTCAATATTGAGGAGGAGATGAAATCGGCCTACATTGATTATTCAATGTCGGTTATTGTTTCACGTGCTTTACCCGATGTTAGGGATGGATTAAAACCTGTACACAGACGCGTTTTATATGGTATGGAGGATCTTGGTCTTGCTTCCAACCGGGGCTTTAAAAAATCGGCAAGAATAGTAGGGGAGGTACTCGGTAAGTATCACCCTCACGGAGATACATCAGTATACGACGCTATGGTTAGAATGGCTCAGGTATGGTCATTAAGATATCCGCTTGTTAATGGTCAGGGAAACTTTGGTTCTGTTGATGGCGACAGTCCTGCAGCAATGCGTTATACCGAAGCAAGATTGCAGAAAATTGCTGAAGATACCATGATTGACCTGGATAAGAACACGGTTGATTTTCAGTTAAATTTCGATGATACCCTTGAGGAACCTACGGTTTTACCGACACGTATTCCGCTTTTACTTGTAAACGGAGCCTCAGGTATTGCAGTAGGGATGGCAACCAATATGCCTCCTCATAATTTGACAGATACTATAAATGCAATTACTGCTTTTATCGACAATAAAGATATTGAGATAGAACAGCTTACAGAGATTATCAAAGCACCCGATTTTCCAACAGGTGGAACAATTTATGGCTATCAGGGAGTTAAGGATGCCTATGAAACAGGAAGAGGAAGAGTCGTAATAAGGGCTAAGACTGAAATTGAAGTTTCACCTAACGGCAGAGAAACTATTGTTGTTACTGAAATTCCTTATCAGGTTAATAAAGCTGAACTGATTAAGAAAATTGCCGACCTGGTTAACGAGAAAAAGATCGAAGGAATTTCATATGTAAACGATGAATCGGATCGTAATGGTATGCGTATTGTCATTATCCTGAAAAAGGATGCCATGGCAAATGTAATTCTAAATCAACTACTTAAGTACACTCTTCTACAGACAAGCTTTAACGTTAACAATATTGCTCTTGTAGGTGGCAGACCGCGCTTGCTGAACCTGAAGCAGATGATTCATTATTTTGTGAAGCATCGTCATGAAGTAGTTATCAGGCGTACTGAATATGAATTGGATCAGGCTCAAAAGAGAGCTCACATTCTCGAAGGACTTTTAATTGCCCTTGATCATTTGGATGAGGTAATTAAACTTATACGGGCTTCAAAAACAGTTGAGGATGCCAGAAACGGTTTAATGTCAAGTTTCGATTTGTCTGAGCTTCAGGCAAGAGCAATACTTGATTTGCGTTTACAGAAGCTTACCGGACTTGAAAGAGATAAAATCAAGGAAGAATATGATGAATTGCTGAAACTGATTGATTACCTGAGAAGTGTTCTTGCAGACGAAGGCTTAAGAATGCAAATTATTAAGGATGAGTTGATCGAGGTCAGAGATAAATATCATGATGAAAGAAGGACCGATATTGTACCTAATGCTGAAGAATTTAATCCTGAAGACTTTTATGCTGACGACAATATGGTAATAACTATATCAAGCCTTGGATATATTAAAAGAACAAATTTATCCGAGTTCAGAACCCAGGGCAGAGGCGGCGTTGGTGCAAAAGGTGGTTCCACCAGAGATGAAGATTATCTTTTCCATATGTTCAGCGCTACCATGCATAATACCATGCTTTTCTTCACTTCCAAAGGGCGTGTTTTCTGGATGAAAGTATACGAAATTCCTGAAGGTACAAGACAATCAAAAGGAAGGGCCATCCAAAATATGATAAATATTGAGCCGGATGATAAAATTATGGCTTACCTGAATGTTCAAAGTTTGAATGATGATGAATACATTAATAATAACTTTATCGTTCTCGCTACTAAAAAAGGTATTATAAAGAAAACCTCTTTGGAAGCCTATTCCAGACCAAGACAAAATGGAATAAATGCCATTAATATAAAAGAAGGCGACTCATTACTCGAGGCACTGCTTACCAATGGCAATCATGAAGTTATGCTGGGTGTAAGATCAGGGAAAGCCATACGTTTTCATGAATCTAAAGTCAGGGCAATAGGAAGAACCGGTTCTGGCGTTAAGGGTGTTACCTTTGGCGGCAAAAATGATGAAGTTGTTGGAGCCATTTCTATGGAAAATCAGGAGAAGGATGTACTTGTCGTTAGTGAAAATGGTTACGGAAAGAGATCATCTATTGAGGACTATAGAATTACCAATAGAGGAGGGAAAGGTGTAAAAACTATTAATATTACACCAAAAACCGGAAGTCTGATTGGCGTTAAATCGGTTGATGATGACTCCGATTTAATGATAATAACAAAAAATGGTACAGCCATTCGTTTATCCGTTTCTCAATTGAGAGTAATGGGCAGGGCAACTCAGGGTGTAAGACTCATAAACATTCGTGAGGGAGATGCCATTGCAGCCATTGCAAAAGTACCGGCTTCTATTGAAAGTATTGATGAAGAAGATATTGAAAATGGTTTGAACGGAGGTATTCCAACTGATAATATTGAGAATTCAGAGGAATAATAACGGACTTATTAAAAAAACTTGGCATCTTATTTGAAGATTCGTAATAATAATTATATTTTAACAAAAAATTTAAAAAAGATTATAATGAAACGTCTATTAGTTATCGCATTAATTTTCAGTGGGTTAATCAATATTAGCGCACAAGAAGTAGTTCTCCTCAACTTTAAAACGCTTTCCAGCAAATTTGATAAAAGTGAAGCCGCAATTAAAGATGAGAAAAAAGGTGTAAATTCTAAAACCTGGTTTGATCGTGGTAAATTGCTGCAGGATATTTATCAGATTGATTTGGAGTATATTGCTGAAGGTTCGGGAAAAACTGAACTGAAATTATACTATAAAGAGCCTCTCAGTATAGAAAAGGACGAGGAAAAGCCCAATACTGAAATAATGAAGTATGAACGAATAGATTACATTATGGAAAATGGGGCATTATCAAGATGGAATAAAAAGGTAGAGATAACCGATGCTCCTTTGGATAAGGCTTTGGTTGCATATGAAAAAGCTTTGGAATTTGATGTGAAGAATAAATACGGCGAAAAAGTTAAAGACCAACTTGTTAAGCTGAAAACCAATTATAAGCAGTCTGGTATTAATAATTATTATAATGATAATTTTGCCGGAGCTCTTCATGACTTTGAAAAGGTTTTGGAAATCAATAAGTTGGACTTCTTTAAGGGAGAGCAAGATACCATAATGATCCAATATGCCGGAATCATTGCAAGAGAATTGAAAGAATACAAAAAAGCAGCCGATTATTATACAGAATTATGTAATCTGGATTTTGGTGGTCCTAATATGTATCTGAACGTAAAAAATGATTATTTAGCATTGGAAGATTCGGCCATGGCTGTTGAAGTAATGGAAAATGCCTTTGGAAAATATCCAGATTCCTTGAATATTGTTGCAAATCTTATTGACCTTTATATCAAAACAAACAAGATTGAAAAGGGGCTGACCAAAATTCAGGAATCTATAGACGCATACCCAAACAAAGGTGAGTTGAACTATTGGAAGGGTAGGCTATTGCTTAATACTGAATCTGAAGACAAAATTGACCAGGCACTGGCTTCCTATGAAAAAGCTATTGAGCTCAATGATGGACTTTATTATGTGTATTATGATATTGGATTTATTTATTTCCTTCAAGGGCAGGATATTTTCAATCAGGCTGGTTTGGAAAAAGATGCAGGAAGAAGACAGGATATCAATGATATTGCAACAGAAAAATATAATAACGCTGTTCCAATGATGGAGAAAGCTCTGGAACTGAACAAAGAGAATATGGATATCAAAAAAGAAACTCTGGACGTTTTAAAACGAATCTATTATAAATTATATGGTGGAGAAGACTCACGATATCTCAATGTAATTGAAAAACTAAAAGAATTCTAGTAATCTTAAAAAGGGAAGGCAGATTTTGTCTTCTCTTTATTTTTATATATTATATTTAACATAATATTAATTATAGGAAATATATATATCTGGATTCTAATTATAGTAGTATGATTATGGAATAGCAAAAGTTATATATCAGGAAGCTCCACATGGCAGTTTTGGCTAAGATTAGCTCACTAAATTTTAATTGAGAAAAAAATAACTTTCATAGAAAACTTTCAATCTGAAGTTTAGAAATGAAATGTTCCCCGAAAAAACTTTCAAACTTAAGGCTCCCAGAATTCAATATTTGAATTCTTTTGGGCAGTATCTCAGAAATATCTCGTTATAGAACAATTATTAAAACCAGAATATTTATAAGATTCAGTCTTAATATAATTATGGGATTGAATTGATACACTCAGTAAAGAAATAATTTTTGAATAAATACTTAAGCTATTGCTCCTCTCAGTTTCCGTAAATTTATTTTATTCAATAACTTTCACTTAATATCGATGTTTTCAGGATCTATTTCAACAAATAGATTATGTTAAATACGAATTAGAATATACAAGCTTTGTGATATTGCTTTAACTCCCTGAATAGCAATTACTTACAATAATAAATTCAGTTTAACATTTGTTTCTTGCACACGGACTATTGGTAATAAACAGTCCAAATAAAGCGCCAATACCCATATTTTTCAGTATTTCGCCCATTTTCATTTGCTCCTGATGCCTTCCATCAGTTATATATAAGAAAAGAAAACCCAACATGGCCCCCACGAACATATATAATATTGTTTTTCGGAAATGTTGTGATTGAATCGTCCTTTTAAACCGGTTTGATTCCGGTTCAACTTCATATTGTTTGAATTTCATTTTTTCTCTATGGTATAAATTATTCCGTATATATCCTGTTCTCTTGTTCTTCAACTCTTATAAAAGTGGTTCGTTTTGTTAATTCTTTTAAGCGCGACGCTCCTACATAGGTGCAGGTACTTCTTAGCCCGCCTAAAATATCCTGTAAAGTGCCGTCCACGTCTCCTTTGAAAAGTACTTTTACCGATTTTCCTTCACTGGCTCTGTATTCTGCCACTCCTCCCACATGTTTTTTCATAGCTGATTCGGAGCTCATACCATAAAATTCTTTGTATTTCTTTCCATTTTCCTCAATAAGGTCTCCCCCACTCTCG
>JAIOZM010000119.1 GCA_021740585.1 Bacteroidales bacterium | reverse complement strand
GTGGAGAAATAAATGAAATTTCTCGGGTAGTTTCGTAAATTCTTCGTAATTTGCTCATAGTGTTTTAAAATATTACCCCGATTTTTTGCTTCCAAGGGCATTTTCGGGGTTTTATTTTAAATATACGAAGATTTAACTAACTGTCAATCAGAAGTTTTAACTATTTATGAACATCCCGACATCGAAAATGATTTAGGGCTGAAAGCCCGACTTAACTATGAGCTTGGTCTGCAGCGAATCGGAGGGCCTTGCGACCATAAATCGAATCAGGACCCTAGTTAGAAGCTAAGGGCCTTGCGACCATATCAATCAACTGCCCTGTCGTAAACCTCAGGAAAAAACAACCTGAAATATTTCGCTTCCACCTTTTCTAACGGATAATTATCCAGCGTTTCCTGTACCAAGGCATCGTTATATTTTTCGGAAACATGCAACAATACCTGCCAGAATCTTTCGTGCTGACCTTCCAGTCCGCCCAGCTGAGTGTATGGAAATTCCTTTTCACCATTCATAAAAGGAATAAGAAACTTAAAAGCTGTCAGAATGGAAGCTCCCCGGGAATTTTCATAATTCCATAAATCTATATCATAATTTTCAGCCATTAAAGCATTATGACATAAATGGATCAGATTAAAACTGGAATAACTCATGGCTTTTGTTCTGTTTAATTCAAAAGGCTGAGAACCGTCTGCCATAATCTGTGTTTCTATTCTTTTCAGCTTAACAGAATCTAAAATCATCTCTGCTACCGAATCCTGCCCGGTAAAAATAGCAAACGAAGCAACCTGTGAATCATAAGCCGAGCCGTGATTATTATACCACATTCGTTCCTCCCAACCATTCCGACTCGTAATAAGCCATTGAGAATACGCTTTAAACCAACTTTTCAATCCTTGTTTGTCCTTCTCTGTCAGGGTACGGGAAGCTTCTAATAAACCAATAGCCTCCACAACCCAGATCAACTCTTCTGATTCAATAATTCCAATTCCCCTACCCTCGCAGATTCCTGGTATAGACTGACCATATTCCAGATGCGGATTCATTTTTGTTTCGGGATTCAAAAACCAGGTCTTGAGAAGTTCTGCAGCTTTTAAAGAAAACTCATCATTTCCGGAGAAGAAATATCCCAGAGCCAGCTGAAAAACCGCCTGCGACATATCGTTGATGGAGGGACCGTCGTAATCATTGAGTTCAGGATTCCTTATGCCATCCTTCCGAATATAAGGCAATCCATCTGAAGTCTCAGGATTTGGCCACCAATACACACCCAAACTATAATAATCATGCTTATCACCACTGGGAGGCATTTTTTCTTTGTTCATCACCGAAAACGCTTTTATATCTAATAACTCCTCCGCATCCTCCACAACTCCTTCAACAATTGAAGCATAAGGCTCTTCCCCTATTTCTGCCAAATACTTTGAGTACATTAAATTATTTGCATCATTCATAACCAGCGAAGGTTTTGTTTGCATCCCGGGAATGCTGGCATCATAATGAAGATGAAGTGCTTTTTTTAGTGCCTTATAATTTTGGTGCCTGCTTCTCAGATTATTGGTTTCGTATGGATCATTTACAACATCATATAATTCAAAGTCAAGAGTTTTCCCCGATAAATTATGTATCCATTCTGTGTATCTGTATGATTTTGTCCTCATAGAATAGCCTATAATGACTTCATTTACATCATCCTTATTTCTTGGGAAGATACTCCAGGCAACAGTATCTTTTTCCAGTTCTGGATTTTCTGGTACCGGAACCAGACTATTGCCTTCCAGGTGATTGGGAGTTTGTAAACCCGCAAGCTCACATAAGGTTGGGTAAATATCCACCAGCTCCGCAAACGAAGGTTCAATTACTCCTTTCTGATTCATTCCCGGATAGGAAATAATTAAAGGAACATTTGTATCGAAAGTGTAATTGGTATGCTTGCTCCATTTTCCGTAATCACCCAATTTCCATCCGTGATCGCCCCAGAGAATGACTATGGTATTTTCTTTTAAACCATTTTTTTCGAGAGCATCCAAAATTTTACCAATCTGGGCATCCACATAACTGACACTGGCGAAATAAGCTCTTCGCAGTGTAATGGCCAATTCATCAGGCATATCCGTCTCACCCTGAGGCATTCCAAAATAACTTCTCAACTCGTTCCAGTTTGTATTTGTATAAGGGGTTACTCCTTCCGGAGTATCAGGAACAGGGCTTAGCTCAATCGATTCTACAGGATAAAGATCCCAGTATTTCTTGGAACAGGTCCAGGGTAAATGCGGTTTATGAAATCCCATAGCCAAAAAGAAGGGTTTCTTAGATTTTTTAAATTCTTTTATCTTTTTTAAAACATGCACTGTATTATAACCGTCAATATAATAATCATCAGGCACATCCTGCATTTCATAAGCCGGTCCTTTAATATTATCAGCTTCGTTAACTCTACCGTTAGCTTCCATTTCTGCAATGGCTTCATCGGAAATATAACCCTTGCCTGCCCATCTTTCGGTAGGATCAAACCATTCCTCAAAATTTCTTTTGTGATCACTTCCATAATGATAAATCTTACCAACTCCATAAGTCAGGTATCCATTGGTCTCGAAATATTTATTTAATGTGACAACATCAGGCATTAGCTCTTCCACTGACTTACAATTATAAATTTCTCTGTTCTCAGGCCTTATCCCGGTCATCAGACTTGCGCGGGAAGCCATACAAATAGATTGCTGGGTATGAGCATTCTGAAACATTACTCCTTGTAGAGCAAGTCGGTCAATATTAGGGGTGTGCATATGCTCACTTCCGTAACATCCAAGCTCGGTCCTAAGATCATCGACTGCAATCATTAGTATATTTGGAGGAGTATCTGGTTTAGGATCTTTTGCCATAATATTAGATGGCAAAATTAAATCCATTGATATCAAACCGGTAAATATTAACTTAGATTGAATACTCATTATTTTAGTTTTTTACTTATTGAACTAATAAAAGTCTTTCACTCTTTCTCCCCTCTCTTTTCACTTTCTCTGTGTTTCTCTATGTAATCCGTGCCTTCGTGGTTCTCTTTTCCCTTTCTCTGTGTTTCTCTAGAAAACATTAATTAAAATCCAGCCAAAGCAAAGGATTCTTCACTATCATATTCCTCATAACCTCATCATTTTCAGGATCGCTTTCGAGTGTCAACCAGGTCTCAATAAACTCAGGTTTATCGTATGCCAGTCCACCTAAAACCATAAAGGCTTGCCTGACCGGGTATTCATCAAAATACAATACATCTTCTCCATAGGGCCAGCTTGCCTTGTCCTCTATATAAGGAAAAAGGAAGTTCATTCCCAGTTCCATTGACTTTCCGTCGGGGGTTTTGAAATTCCACAAATCATAGCCGGCCATGGTGAGAACCTGCGCTAGTGTTGACATGGCATCCAGATTAAATATCGAATACCCATAAGGCTTGGTACGTGCTAATTCAAGAGGCAAACTACCATCTTCGGCCATTTGCAAAGGAATTATGCTGCTTTTAAATCGATCAGCGCAATAATCCATAATCTCCGTATTGCCTGTCAAATCAGCATAAACAGACGCTTGCAAAGCCCAGCAAGTACCGTGATTGTTTGGATGGACCATTTCTTCTTTGCCGTATTCGTGGGTTGAAATCCAAGTTAAAAATTCAGAAAACCAGCCTTTCAAGGCAGATAAATCTTCGCCGGAAATACGGCTGGAATTTTCCATTACTTTTACAGAACGAGCCACTTCTATTAGGTGCAAAGCATCAATAATACCTATACCTCTGCCGGTATAAAGTCCTTTTATAGCTTGTGCATAAAGTAAAGAAGGATTCATCATTGTTTCTTCCGAAATAAACCATGCCTTCAAATGCTCCATTGCCTTATCCACATATTTATCTTCTCCGGTAAGAATATAGGCAGAAGCCATTGCACCAACAATCTGATTTAACCGGATCATGGCATGCCGATGTTCAGAAAAATTTCCCGGATTACTCAAACCATCTTTTCTTATATAAGGTCCATCAGCATTTTCAGGATCGGGCCACCAATAATCACCTTCTGAATAAAAATCGTGTATGCCACCCGCACTTCTGTCGCATGAAAAGGAAGTTACTGTTACCGGAAGTTCATCCCAATACTTTTCACTGAGATTTAACACTCTTTCCTTTTCGGATTTAATAACTTGTTTTTTGAGAGCTTTAGTGCTGCTATCTTGTGCACAATTGGTTAATAATGAAATCGGAAAGAATATCAGCATGAATACCAGCCAATCTGAGGTTTTAAATATTGAATTAATCTGTTTCATTTTTGAAATAGTTTAGATTTTATTGCTTAAGGATTTTCTATTCTGTTTCTTCTTTGGCATTAATAAAGGCCACAGGTATGCCGGATATTTTTGCCGATAAAACCGACTGCCCCTTTTTCAGTTTAATTCTGGCAAAGGCTCTTCCATTGGCTAGTTGCACCTTGCTTGATCCATCATAGGTTCCCTGATCCTCAATCAGTTCGCCATCCCCTGCTAATTCAAACCTTATAAAGTTCTTATTGTCAAGACAAATAAGATTATCCTTATCAAGTAATACAGCCTGAACTGTCATTACACCCTCTTCAACTGATAGTTCAGTAAGTTCAATATGATCGGGCTCACCCCATTTTTTATCCTGATATTCGAAACTGATTTCATCCTTCACTGTTTCTTTTCCTGATTTCCCAACCACGCTTATAGTATTAGTACCGGATTTAAACGGAACATTCCAGCTTAAACCTGCTGCGGGAAAATTCTGAGAATTTCTGATTTTTGTTCCTGCAGATACCCCGTTCACAAATAATTCAGCTTCTGTGCAGTTAGAATATACCCTAACCAGTTTTTTTTCTCCGGGTTCCCCCCAACGAACCGGCCATGTATTTCCATAAATATGAATCATGGGTTCTTCTGTCCAATACGACTGAAATATATAAAAAGCTTCTTTTTTCCTTAAATCGCGTTGAACAATTCCCTTCTGGTTCACATAAGGAATGGCATTATCAGGTCTGAGTGGTGTGGAAAAATCTTTGAAAGGCCAGTATGCCGTTCCCGTATGCCAATCCATTTTCTCCTGTTCCTTCAGGTGCCAGTCTATCAGATCGCAACCATAAGTCTCCGACCAATCTCCATCTTTTGAAGCCCTTGGCCTTCCACCTTCAAGTAGAAAATCACCTGCTTTTTCATCCGTGCCACCGCCAATCATAATAAGACTCAAATCTTTGTAAGGATCTTCAGAATGTCGACCTGTATGCATACTTGCACCCCATTCCACATGCAGAAAATGGTCAACTTTTTCATTCCACATTTTTGAGACATCCATATATTCGGTATATTTCCCACTATACCAACCTGCCCAAATGGAAGGCGAATATACATCGATGATATCAGCGCAAAACTCACAACGACGAATGGCCGTTTTCCGTGATGGGTCGAGCAGATGAGAAAGGTCATTAAGTTCCTTCATAAAAGCCCTGATAGAATCCTTCTCAAAACTTTTAAAATCGCCCGGCCAGTCGTTTTCATTTCCCATTCCCCAAATGATTACCGAAGGATGATTGTAATGTTGTTCAATCATATTTGTCAGCATTCGCTTTGCCTGATCTTTGTAGCTATCATTACCTAAACCTCCTCTGCACCATGGTATCTCTTCCCATACCATAATTCCTAGCTCATCGCAAAGTTCCAATACAAACTTATCCTGCTGATAATGCCCCAGACGTATGAAATTTACTCCCATTTCTTTCATCATCTCCATTTCCTGTCTAACCAATTTTTCAGGCATGGCCTGAGCATAACCTGCATGGTCTTCATGGCGATGCGTTCCGCGAAGGAAAATTCTTTCACCATTCAGAAAAAATGGACCGTGAGGCACAAATTCAAAATCTCTTAAACCAAATTTTTCTTTTATAATATCAGTCCCTTCAGAACCTGTTAATTGAAGCTCCAGTGAATAAAGCGCAGGATTTTTAACATCCCAGAGAGTTATCTTCTTTAAATCGACCTTTATTTCTATTTCCTCAGCTTTTGATACAAGCTTTTCAATAGTTCCTGAGGCAATATTTTTTAAATCCGGATCTGAAATGGTATATTTCAAACTTACGACCTGTTTTATAGTATCAGGATTATACAATTCGGTTTTAATACTAATTTCTGCCTTTTTGTTTTTCACATCTGTTTTGGAAGAAATTTGTACTCTTTCTAATGAAATCCCGGGCACCCTAATCAAACTGACCTTCCTATATAGCCCACCATATAGATTAAAATCGCTTAAATCGGAGGGTATCATTTCCAAATCCCTTGAATTATCAACCCTTACAACCAAAGGAATCATATTTCTAAATGAGGCTGTCAATTCCTTTTGGGATAGAAAATCTTGCACTGCATCAGTAATGTCAATTGTGAATTCATCGTAACCACCTATATGGGAGCCTACAAGTTGATCGTAAATCCAGACTTTGGTTTTTTGTCCAGCTCCTTCAAAATAAAGCAAACTACGTTTATCTTCCTCTATAAGTTCAGAATCGATGTAAAACCTGTACCAACCCGGTCCCTGATAATACGGAACATCAGGATTTACGGCATCCAGAGCATTGAACGAATGAGGAACTTTTACTTCTGTCCAGGCAGGTAATGCGGATAATTTTTCATCCCTAAGCGCTTCCCATACACCACCCAGATCTCCTTTTACAAATTCCCATCCCTCATTTAAAATAACAGACCGTTCAGTTCCCTGTCCTGTTAATTGCATTGGGATAAAAAATGCTGCAATTATGACTATTTGAATTACTTTTTTATAAACCTGATTATTCATTGTATAATATTTATAATTTATTTAAAAAATTCTGCTGATCCTTACTTCATTTTCGGAAATAATTTTAACAATTTTTATTCCTGAAACCGATTCAACTTTAAATTCATTTCTTCCTGTAAGGTTTTTCCTGTATAATAAAAGTTCACCTGTAATTGAATAAACCAATACATTGTATTCATTTGAATCTTCTGAATTAATAATAAGGTTTGAAGAGTTATTAATAAGAACAAAATTTGAATTTTCACCAGGACTTTCCGATATTGAAGTCAGATCATCTGTTACCGTAACAATTCCTGTTCCTCTGCCTGACATCCTTCCAAAATCATCAACAGCATAGAAGTAATACCTTCCTTTTATCAGACTGTTTACAAAAATTGAAACATATTCACCGGGATTCAATACTTCAACAGAAATTGCCTTTCCATTAATTTCAGCATTAATAAGATCTTCCGCATCAGTGATCCATATACCGCTATTTACCAGATATAGTCGCCCCTTTTTGGAGCTGGTTGCTATTACAAAATTACCTTCTGCATTGCTTACTGTCTGGTTTGCAGAACTTACCACAGGAGTTTTATCAGGTTCAATATAATAGGCCGTATTTATAGCGGATATTGTATCTCCGGTTACAGACATAATATTATCGGCTGTAATTTCAATCCTGGAAAAGGCTTCTAAAATTCCAATCTCATGGATTATTATTTCAATTTCTTTTTCATTTATTACTGAAATCTCAAAAGACTTGTCTCCCACCCCAGAGCTTCCGCCCAAAGTATAATTATCTTTATTTGAAGCTAAGATTTCGTTAACCGGAAAGTTAAATTTAATCACATATACACTATCGGAAACTGCCCGGAGCAAAGGATACACTGAAAATTTTACTGCGTTGTTAAGTCTTTCGTCCAATTGTGCATAATATAAGGAGTTAGGGAAAATCCCTGCTTTATTATGACCCACCCACACACCATCGGGTTTTGGAGGAAAATCACCGGCATCTTTTTTCCCCATAAATCCAAAATTGTAGTTGTTCGCTGAAACCCAGGGATTCTGACAAATGGAAGACTTTCCTGTATTATTCCAGAAAACCATGTTCGCACCCGCCCAACCATGACCGGTTCCATAGCTGGCTCTGTCCTGCACATTGATCTCGCCATCAGAAACAATATTATCAAAAAGAGTTCCCATAGCCCATCTGTGATGTGGTCCAATATCGGCATAAGCATTTTCCGCCCGTGAGTTTACAAATACATTAGGCCCTTTCACACGGGAACCGTTAACAAAATCGTGACGTCCTTTTGATGCATAGCAATTGGTAAACAGATTTTGTTCTCCGTTACAATTATATGAATATCGTCTGCCTCCGGTAATAATAGATTTTGGTTCCAGATTGGTGCAATTTGATACGGTAATATTTTTAGCTGATTCCTGAAGGTTAACAATAGAATAGGCAAAATATTTTGCAGTAACATTTCGTATCCATCCGTTTTCCACTCCATATACTTTAATAGCATCCCAGGAATGCGCCTCATCAGTGTCAGATGTATATTCAGATTTAAGGAGCATATTTTCGACACCAATTTTACTCAATCTAGACCAGGAGGCTTTATATACTTTACCTCCTCCATATTTTGTTTCCATTGCCATAACCACAGGATTTCGAAAAAATATGGTGTCACCGGAGATCTTAGAAATTTTCCTTTCAAATTTAAAATTGTAACCAGAAGCTGTCCATTGAACTACATCTCCATCATTGGGTATTTGATCCATTTTAAGATCGCTGAACCACAAATTGGTACCAGGTCTATAAACGCAAATAACATCGTCCGGCTGAAATCCGGATGCATTATCTAGGATCAAATATTTTCGTCCAACCGGGACATATTCCTCATTAATATTCTGAACAGAGCCATAGTCAAGAGACATACTTGTTCCGATGCCAATTTTTATTAAGGGCCTGTCACCGGTCCCCGAAGCAATTATTACTGTGCCGTCTTCGCCCTCGCCTTCACCTCTAAATATAATCCCACTTTTATTGATAAAAACAGAGCCTTCAATTTGATATATGCCTTTCTTTAATAATACTGCACCACGAAAACCATTGGGGTTCATCTCAAGTTTAGAAATCGAATCAATAGCGGCTTGAATACTCGCACCATCGTCACCATCAACAGGGAGCACTTCAATCTTGACCTCAATATCTGGTATTGCTTCATCGCCGTTCATATAGCCAACATGACTGAAATCGGGAATAATATTCCCCAGCGAATCCGGTGTGTAGCACAATTTTCCTTCGTCTCCGTAATACACGTATTCTGAGGACCATAGATTTTGACCAAAGCTGGATGATATAGAAAATGAAATTGCACTAAAAAATAAAAGCGAGGATAAAATTATTTTCATATAATGATATATAATCTGATTGTAATATTCATATAGAGTCTCAGGCTTAAAGATAATCGACAGTGCCTAATTTACAAGCCTTTTGCGATATTATCTGGCCATTTTCAACTTCATATAATTATGCTAAACTGGCAAATAAAAATAATAATATAAAGACTGCACCAAAAATCAGCAATATCTCAATAAATGTCATCAATTTAGGACTTTTTCTTATCTGATTCATTGAACTATGTTTAATACAAAAATATTTATATTTTATCTATTCTTCTTAGAATGATGTTTCTTTAAGTTTTACTTCTGTGCCAATTGATTTCGATTATGTTTCCTTTTATGAATTAAATGTTGCACTTAAATGAAATTACTTTCATTCAATATTATTACTATTTTTGCTCAGAGTATACTTATCCTCTTACATATTATGATTAAGTATTTATTATCAGCTGTACTTTTTTTTGGGCTATTTCTTGATAGCTATCCACAAAATATTCCGATAACTTTTAATCACTTAACAAGGAATGAAGGTCTGGCTTCAAACAGGGTAAACTGTATTTTTGAAAGTAAGGATGGATTTATGTGGTTTGGAACAGAAGACGGACTTACAAAATTCGATGGTTATTCCTGTGAAGTTTTCCGGAATAATCCTGAAGATCCAAAAAGCATTCCAGATAATACTGTTAATTATATTACTGAAGATAAAAAAACAGGAAGTCTGATAATTGCGACAAACATTGGGCTTGTTTATTTTGACCGTACTTTGAATACATTTCAACTAATCCTAAAGGGAGAAATAGAAACAACTTCGAATGGTATTACAGGAATTACATCTCTTGTAATTGATGAAGATAATTATCTCTGGATAGGTAGCCGACTTGGTTTATATCAGGTTGAAATTGAAAAAATGTCAATTTTGAATCACTATAGCCAAAATGATGCTTCGAACCAATCGGTTTATGATTTAAATATTTATACACTAAATTATCCAGGTGATGGATTGCTCTGGATAGGTCATCAGGAAGGAGTTGATATTTTAAATACTAAAACAAAAGAATTCATCCCTTATCAACCTGAAGTGGGTATTAAAGAAGTGATGTCAATTTTTCAAGATGATTCAAAGGGTTTATGGATAGGATCTAATTCAAGTGGCTTGTATTATTTTCCGTATTCAGATAAAACTAAATTTTTACATTTCAACAAAGAAAAAGGCCATTTCGATCAAAATAGAGTACATTCTGTTTTAGAAATCTCAGAAAATCTTTATGGCATCATAGTTAGAGACGGGGGATTATATTTTTACGATAAAAAAAAGGATAGCTTTACCCGCTATACACCTGACTTATACAATAATCGTAGCATTAATAGTAAAGCAGTTATTTCACTCTATAAAAGTTCACAAGGAATTGTTTGGATAGGCAGCTATAACAGCGGTGTTAATTATATCGATAATAATAGTAAAAAGTTTGAGCATTATAAAGTGGATTTTAGTGAATATGGTCTGTTTAACAATAATATAAGGTCGCTATTCGAAGATTCCCAAGGGTATATTTGGATAGGAACTAAAGAAGAAGGAGGACTAAGCCGATTTGACCGAAAATCAAATAGCTTTAAAAATTATAAAAGAAATTTTAAAGCCAATGGTTTGACCGACGATTATATTTTTAGTATAAGTGAGTTGGATTCGGTACGACTTTTAATTGGCACTTTTAATAAGGGTATGGCCATTTTTAATAAAAGCAGTGAAAGCTTTGAATATTTTGTCAATGATCCCACTGATTCCTCATCCATCGAGGATAATAGAGTTTACGTAATTTTTAAGGATATTGATGAAAGAATATGGGTTGGTCATCAATCCTTCTTACAGGAATTTATTCCATCAACCAAAAAATTCAAAACAATCGCTGAAATAAGAACTCCTAAATGCATAATCGATCATAACAGTAATAGCTTATGGATTGGAACCAGAACCAGAGGATTATTTCTATATAATAAGGAAACCGGAAGTATCAAGGAATATAAATATAATCCGGAAAATACAAATTCTATTTCCAGCAACGACATATTTTCTATACGAAAGGATAATCACGAAAACCTATGGATAGGAACCAAGCACGGACTATGCAAACTTAACATATCAAACGACTCAATAACAAGATATTTTGA
>JAIOZM010000118.1 GCA_021740585.1 Bacteroidales bacterium | reverse complement strand
CAGGTTTATGGTGCATGGAAGGGGAGTGCTTCACTTGTCTATTTTATTGGAAACCATGAGAAGGGAAGGTTACGAGCTTCAGGTGGGCAAACCAAAAGTAATTATAAAAGAAATTGATGGTATTAAATGTGAGCCTTTCGAGGTTCTGGTAGTTGATGTACCTGAGGAATCAGCCGGGAAAGTTATAGAGCAGGTCACCAGGAGAAAAGGAGAAATGCTAATTATGGAACCTAAGGGTGACTTGCTTCATCTGGAGTTTAGTATACCTGCACGTGGACTTATTGGATTAAGGAATGTTTTGCTGACCTTAACTTCGGGAGAAGCAATTATGAATCACCGTTTTAGTGAATATGCTGCAGCAAAAGATGAGATTAAAGATAGAATTGCCGGTGCACTTGTTTCTTCTGAAACCGGTACTGCTCTTGCTTATTCTTTAGACAGACTTCAGGAAAGAGGGAAATTTTTCATCGATCCGGGCGAAAAAGTTTACAAAGGGATGGTTATTGGTGAAAACTCCAGAGAAGGGGATTTGGAGATAAATGTAATCAAAGGTAAAAAGCAAAGTAACGTAAGAGCTTCAGGAACTGATGAAGCAGTTAAAATTGCCCCAAAAATTCAATTTTCTCTCGAAGAAGCCATGGAATATATAAAAGACGACGAGTATCTTGAGATTACGCCTAAGAGTATTAGGATGAGGAAAATATGAGGATGGTTTGGTGATGTGGTGGTTCCTGAGCTTGCCGAAGGATGATGTGGCGGTTCCTGAGCTTGCCGAAGGATGATGTGACGGTTCCTGAGCTTGCCGAAGGATGATGTGGCGGTTCCTGAGCTTGCCGAAGGATGGTTCCTGAGCTTGCCGAAGGATGGTGTGGTGATGAAAACAAAAACTTCTTTGAATCTTGAATTTCTTCAAACCCCAAACTCTTTAACCCGGAACTTCTTTAACCTGAAACTTTTTTTAACCTGAAACTTTTTTAACCTGAAACTTTTTTTAACCTGAAACTTTTTTAACCTGAAACTTTTTTAACCGCCATGCTCCTCCTCTCAGCTGAAAATATTGAAAAAAACTTTGGCGAGAGAGTATTATTCTCGAATCTCAGTATTGGACTCAGTACAGGTGATAAAGCTGCATTAATAGCTCCAAACGGAACGGGTAAAACAAGTTTATTGAAAATTCTTGCAGGGAAGGATCAACCTGAAAAAGGTAGTGTTGTGTATGCACAGGATTTAAGAATTTCATTACTCGATCAGGAGCCTGAATTTAACTCTTCTGTTAGCATTAAAGAGCAAATTAATCAGGCCAGTACAAGAATTACCCGGATAATTTCCAACTACAACCATGCTGTGGCTATTCACGGCAAAATACCGAATGCCTCAAATCAAAGTAAACTGAACGAGGCAATTGCAGCTATGGATATTTCTGAAGCCTGGGATTATGAAAGAAAACTGTCGGAAATGCTTAACAGATTTGCAATTGTTAATTTGGATCAAAAAATTGCTACCCTTTCCGGAGGTCAGAGAAAAAGACTTGCTTTAGCACTCACCCTTATCGATAAACCAGATATTTTACTGCTCGACGAACCTACCAATCATCTTGATATAGACATGATCGAGTGGCTCGAAAGTTACTTATCTCATTCTAAACAAAGCTTTTTAATGGTCACCCACGACCGTTACTTTCTCGATAATGCCTGCAATATTATTTTTGAACTTGAAGATAAGACTATTTACACTCATGAGGGTAATTATGAATTATTTTTAAGAAATAAGGCCGCCCGGGAGAAAGCTGAAGATGCTGAAATCCAAAAAGCAAGGTCGTATGTAAGGAATGAACTCGACTGGATGCGCAGAATGCCTAAAGCCCGAACGACAAAAGCAAAAAGCAGAATAGACAATTTTCATGAAGTTCTGAAAAAAGCTTCATCGCAAAAGGAGAATCTGGAACTGAAGCTGGAGATCAACATGAAAAGGATGGGAGGGAAGGTGCTGGAAATTAAAAATATGTCCAAATCCTATGCAGGAAAAGAAATCATTAAAGATTTCAGCTACAAATTCAACAAAGGAGAACGGATTGGTATAATTGGTGCCAATGGTAGCGGTAAATCAACATTTTTAAATCTTATCAGTGGCAGAATTGAAGCGGACAAAGGAGAAAAGGAAATAGGGGAGACCATCGTCATGTCCTATTACCGGCAGGAAGGTATTGAGTTTGATGAGTCGAAGAAAGTTATTGAAGTGCTTACTGATATTGCTGAAGTGATTGAAACGAAGAAGGGAAATATTCTGAGCGCTTCCCAATTTCTCCAACATTTCATGTTTCCGCCAAAAGTTCAGCATCAGGCAGTGGCAAAGCTTAGTGGGGGAGAAAAGAGGAGACTGTATTTATTAACCATTCTTATCCGGAATCCAAATTTTTTAATCCTCGACGAACCAACCAATGACCTGGATCTCTTAAGCTTACAAAAGCTTGAAGATTTTTTACTCAATTTTGGAGGATGTCTGATCATTGTATCACACGATCGTTTTTTTCTTGATAAACTATGCGATCACCTCTTTATATTTGAGGAAAAGGCTGTAATAAAAGACTTTTACGGATCCTATACCGTATACAAAGACGAAAAGAATCAGGAATTAGCCCTTGAACGAAACTCCAAAAAGGAGAAAACAAAATCCATTCAGGCTGAAGCAAAACAAGTTCCAAAAGTAAAAAAAGGCCTTTCCTTTAAAGAAAAAAGAGAATTTGAGGATCTGGAAAATGAAATCCCGGCTCTTGAGTCAGAAAAAGACGAGCTTGAAAAACTATTAAATTCAGGAAATAGCGATTACCAGGAATTACAAAAACTATCCGATCGTATCTCTAAACTCATGTTAATTATCGACGAAAAGGAGCAGCGCTGGTTGGAGCTTGACGAGCTTAATCAATAATTCCAGTCTCATTTTAAGACATATTCACTTTATCGACACCAGCCACTGGTATCCCAAAGATTCTGAAAATCGCCATCTTTTTTCAATTCATAAACTAAATTTTCAAAAAAAAATCCGATAAAATTTGCATGACTGAAATATTTGATCTTTATTTGCATATGTAACATATTACCTTTTATGTTTTCAGCACAGAAATACTACATACTTAAACAAATTTCTTTCATCGCACATCGCTGGCAGGATAATGCCGATAAGCTGGTTGAAAAACGACTTGGACTGACCGTTAAACAATGGATGTTGCTCAGTCTTTTGGAGGATGAATTCAAAAGTCATTTACCTACAATAAGTGAAACAGCAGAGGTGTTCGGCACATCCAGACAGAATACCAAACGATTGGCTATTGAGCTGCAAAAGAAGGATTTCCTAATAATAGCAACCGATCCTAAGGATAACAGGATACTGAGAATAGCCCTTACAGGCAAACATCGTAACTTTTTTAGTCAAGATAAAAACCGGGAACTTCTGGAATTATTATCCAAAGAATATTTTGAGAATATGGAGGAAGATGAGATTATAAGTCTTGAACATAGCGTGGATAAAATTTATCAAAAATTGAAATAAATTTTATATAGGTAATATAGTACTTATTAATTTAATTACTGTCATGAAAAAATTGATATTTGCGTTTATTTTAAGTTTAGGAACACTTCATATATGGGGGCAGGAGATTCCTGATATTGATTCGGTATTGAATAATTTAAATACGAATACAATAAAGATGAACACAGTTCTTTCGGAGTATCTTCCTTTATATCAGGAATATATGAAATTTAACAATACAAATAGTCTGGGCATTGAGAATAATTCTGAGCTGGAGACGCGAATTATTAGGGACTTTCGATCTGTCGAAAATTTTTACTCCATTATAGAATTTAACCGCTCGGTAATTTTCATGTATTCGAGTTTGAATCCGGATTACAATATAAAGCCCATTTTAAGTAAACTGGAACCCTTTCTGAGAACTGGCTTTAAAAAGGGGAGTCCTGCTGCAAAGGTTCAGATCTATTGCAATAATTACTTACGCAACCTTGAACTCCTGTCAGAAGTGATACATAATTATGAGAATGTTCCCTATTTCTGCTTTCAGGCTTATCCTAAGTTTTCTAACAAAAGTATTGATGAAAATCTGGCCATCATTAACTCCCGAATCGATTTTGAGTTTGAAGGTATGGGCTATCGTACAAAGAAATTCCTTTCCATAGAGGAAATAGATCTGAGCAACTCAAATTTTTCGATGGATTTGCTTTTTAAGGATCATAAAAACATCCATAAGCTAAATCTGGCTAACACAAAAATACATTCTATTGAATACCTGGCCGATTTAAATATTGAATGGCTTGATTTAAGCAACACCAATATTGATCAAAGAGACTTAATCTATTTACGATATATGCCTAGCATATATTTTCTGGATTTAACCAACACAAATCTAAGCAGGATGGCCATAACTGAACTAAGAAGTTATTTAATGCTCAGCAAGAAAAACTGCATATTCTCAAGAAAGGGTGAAAGTGAGGAAGAATCGATTCTGGTAACTGAAATTTCAGGTAATACTGAATAAATATGATCCGGTTTAACTTTGAATGGAATTTCGACTATTGCCCCAGCTTTTTTGGGGGAGGATTAAAGGAATTATAAGCTAATCGCCTTCCACATCATTATCTCTGATATCAAAAGCCATTAAAACATCTCCATGACGTTGATATAAAATGCCATCTTGAATAACAGGGTGGGCAAAATGTTCTTTTCCTCCCTTATCAATCTTAAAGGAACTTACTACCTTCATTTTTCCCTCATTAAATGAAATCAGATTCAACTGTCCTTTGTGATTATAATAATAAAGCATATTATCAGCTGTGATTAAAGCCCCACTTCCAATTTTGAGTGAATCGATGATAGTGCCCGTTGTGGCATCGATTGACCGCAACTCCTTTTTATGTGTGGCATCTCCATATATAAAATTGCCGTGTTTAACAATACCTCCCATATAACCATCGAAGCCAGAATTTCTCCAAACCTCACTGATTTCTTTACCGTCTTGAGACAGGGCAAGTTTTACAGCACAATTTCCATCACCCGCCACATAATAAATGGCTCCATCTTCGTATAAAACGGTATTGCTATGCGTATCGCCTTGACCTATTTCTCTTTTCTCAAGTGGGGTATTGTCCTGCTCATGATTCCATAGTAATTCACCCGTTTCAGCATCTAAACCCAATAAATGATATGCACTAAATGTTACCACTATCTTTTTATCCGGTATTTCTATGAGTACAGGTGAATTATAGGCTGATCTCTCACCAAATCCCGGGTTCGACCACATAATATCACCCGTATAGCGATTTAATGCCACTACATTATATTTTTTGCCTCCGGGAACCCAAAACACTTTGTCTTCATCCACAAGAACTGACTCAGAATGACCAAAACGCGGGATTACGCCTTCAAAATCCTCCTTTAAATCCTTCGACCATAATTTTTCTCCTGTATTTGCATTAAAACAAAATAAATTACCCATACCTGAACCTACATAAATTAAATCATCCACTAGTGTGGGAGCCGACCTTGAGCCTGGGAAATTTTCCGTCCATTCTACTCCATATTCAGCATTCCATAGCTTTTCTCCCAAAAGATTAAAGCAAAAAAGAGTGGCAATGGAATCTACTGAACCGGTGACATAAATATTCTCATCTGTTATTACAGGAGATCCATAGCCATCGCCTATGTTTTCTAAAACCAGTACTTCCGAAGGACCTTTAGCCGGCCATTCTTTTAATAATTCCGACTCCTGATATTCGCCACTGCGATTTTCGCCACGAAATTCATGTGTTTTACTTTCTTTCCGGGAACACGATCCCAACAATATAAGCAGGGAAAAAAGGATAATGTTTTTCATACCTGAAACTTTGAGGTTAAATGAATCTCCATAAAATTAGAATTATTATTAAATTAGTGCAACAAAAAACCAGCATATTCCATTTAAACAATTATCCATTATTCTGAAACCTTATTCAGATGATTTTAAATAGAAGTATGATGCTGATAATCTATGCTTTAATATAACTCCTCAGACAAATGAAAATTGCTATTATTTCAGACATACATGAAGATATTATAAGCCTGGAAGATGCCTTTCGGAAAATAGAAAAACAAAAATGTGATGAAATTATTTGTCTTGGTGATATTTCCGGTTACAGCGTTCCATATTATAAATATATCAAATCCAGAAATGCACACAAGTGTTTGTCACTTATCCGTTCGCATTGCAAAACAGTAGTTTTAGGAAACCACGATCTGTTTGCCGGGAAAATACTTCCTGAAAACAGTAGTTTTTTCAACTTTCCCAAGAACTGGTATCAGATGAGTTATCAGGAACGACAAAGTTTATCTGAAAATATTTTGTGGTTGCATGAGGAAAATGATTTAGATCCCCTATATACAGACGATGATATTGAATATTTACGAACGTTGAAAGAATATTCCGTAAGGGAAGCTTCAGGTATAAACATACATTTTTCACACTATGTTCATCCAAATTTATCAGGGATTAAGAAAGGCTTCTTTACTGATTACGAGGAATTTAAAGGCCACCTGAAAGTAATTAAGGATTTGGGTTGCCAAATTAGTTTCACAGGACATTCCCATGTAAGAGGCTGTTATACGGTAAGTAAGGGGAAGTTCACACAATTTCGTTATAAAAGTATCAAACTTTCAGAGTCGGATCCGGTTTGTGTTGGAATTCCTCCCATAACCAGTCACAAAAAAAGAAATGGATTTTGTATATTTGATCTGGATGATTATACCATTCAAATACATAAAATGTAGTTTAATCCTTTGCCGAATGGAATGCTTATTCAAGCTGAACTAGTATTAGAAATTGTTTAATTAATATAATACAATGTATGACAAAGAGTTATATAGATTCTTTATAAGTATTGTATTCCCTTCCATCCTTGCAATAATTCTCTTTATTTTTTCTATTTTTCTTGTTATAATACCTGCATTTGAAAAGACAAAAATGGCAGATAAAAAGGAAATGATCAGTGAATTAACAAATACCGCATGGAGCTTACTGGATGAATATAATCAGGAATTTGAAAATTTCAATCTCTCATTGGAAGATGCACAAAAAATGGCTGCCTTCAAGATAGAGCAGATGAGGTATGGCAAGGAATATAAAGATTATTTTTGGATTATTGATCAGCATCCCACTATGATAATGCATCCCTACAAGCACGAATTAATCAGCTCTGATTTAATCAATTACAGAGATCCAAATGGAATAAAAGTATTTGTGGAAGCTACTAAAATTGTGGCAGAGAAAGGAGAGGGCTTTATTGAATATATGTGGCAGTGGAAAGATGATTCGACGAAAATTGTCCAAAAACTATCCTATGTTAAAGCCTACGAGCCCTGGGGATGGATTATTGGTACAGGAATATATCTTGAGGATGTTAAACAGGAAATTAAGATTTTGAAAAATAATTTGTTGAGAATCTCCTTGATAATTACTTTAATCATTGTTTCTATACTGCTGTATGTGATTCATCAAAGTCTTATTATTCAAAATAAAAAAAGGGATGCTGAATCAAAACTATTACTGTCGAGACAGAAATACAAAGCTCTGGTTGATGCTTCAACAGAAGGAACCCTGATGATAATAAATCAATCTATAATCTTTTCAAATTTAAAGTTCAGCAAACTTATAAAATATGAACCTCCTGAGATTCTAACATTAGAATTTGAAGATATTTTCAATACTCAATGGAATAAACTTATAGATTCCTTTGAAGATCCCGGTAAATCAATCTCAATGGAAACTCAAATCAGGTGCAAGGATGGGACTGAGAGTGAAGTTATACTTACGATTTCAAAAATTAATTACGCTGAAGATTTGGGGTATATTATTGTTACAAAAGAGCTTTCTCCACAAAGGCTAATAGAAAGAGAAACAGAATTTCTGAATGATGAACTTCAAAGCTCTCTGTTACTGATGAATCAGCCCATTAAGCCTCTAATCAGAGAAGTTCTAAAATGTTCTGTGGATACGAGTATTCAAAACTCAGTTTTACTGATGAAAAAAAAAGAAAGGAATATACTTTTTGTTCATCGTGATAATGAAATAATTGGAGTAATTAATACTAGTGATTTAAAAAACCGGGTATTGGCTGAAAATTTGAATTTAGGAAGGCCTGTTGTGGAAATCATGACATCTCCGGTGGTAACAATTCCAGAAAATGCTCTGTTTTACGAAGCCATGCTGCTTTATAACCGTAAAAATATTTCGCATTTGGCCACAATAAATCAGGATGGAAAAATAACAGGGGTTATTGGCTATATTGATAGTTTTGAAATGCAAAAAAATTACATAAGTTTTTTGCTTAAAGAAATTGAGGCAGCTGAAGATATTAAACAGCTAAATAAATTGCATACCAGAAATGTAATATTGGTGAATGCCTTACTGGAGAGTGGAGATAAGACACAGAATATTACCCGTATTGTTTCCGCTGTCTCTGATGCTATCCTAAGTCGGATAATTCTGCTTGTTTTTGAAGATTTGGGTGAGCCTCCTTGTGAATTTGCATTTATGGTAATGGGCAGCGAGGGAAGGATGGAGCAGACACTATATACCGATCAGGATAATGCAATTGTAATCGATAACAAGGGAAAGCCGCTTAATGAAAGTGAATCCGATTATTTTTTAAATCTGGGAAAGCTGGTAAGTTCAAAGTTAAATGAGGCAGGCTATTCTTTTTGCAAAGGGGATGTTATGGCCTCAAATCCCAGATGGAATCAAAGTATTGATGTATGGAAGGAGTATTTCACCAACTGGATAAATAACAGCGATCCTCAAAGCATTTTAGATGCAAATATATTTTTTGATTTCAGATTTGTTTTTGGCAGGAAAAGTCTGATTGATGATCTTCGTTCGCATATAAACGAGGTATTGGTGAATAAATCCATATTTTTTTATCATATGGCACTTTCAGTATTAAAGTATAAACCACCTCTTAGCCTGTTCGGAAATGTTATTGGCAATAATCATACTGAAAATAGTATCCATATAGATATTAAAAAGATTTTATTGCCCATCATATCCTTTGTAAGATTATACGCTTTGAAGTATCAGGTTGATGAGACCAATTCTTTATACAGAATTAATCAGTTAAGCAAACAACAAGTTATAAACAAGTCGATTAATGATGAATTGATTTTAGCCTATAATTTTTTGATGCATATCAGGTTTAGATTTCAATGCATTAGCATTTTAGAGAATAAAAGTCCCGACAATAGAATTGATATCAATAAGCTTACCCAATTTGAGGTTTTCACCATAAAGAAAATCTTTGCAACCATAAGTGAACTTCAGACTTTATTGAATTTTGATTATAAAAGTTCCATTTAAACAGATTTCCCTGAAGGTATATGACATAATAGTTTTCCTGTTTTTTGTTTAATGAACTCCTTGTTTTTCTGTCTTAACCGCCATAGAATTGGAATTGGCATATCGTTAAATTTTTGGCATATTTGAGTATAATACGCCTTATTCGATTTGTTCCGGACAATTAGCTATCTTTGCGGCTTATAAAGCAGTTATGAAATTCGAAGATTATCGCATTGCGGAAGGTATTAAAACCAGTATATCAAAACTTGGTTATAAAAAACCAACAGACATTCAATACAAATCCATTCCTCCCATTCTAAGAGGAGAAGATGTATTGGCTATTGCGCAGACAGGGACAGGGAAAACAGCTGCTTTCGCCATCCCCATATTGCATATTTTGCAGGAAAGAAAACAAAACAGCCGTCCGGATGGAGTAAAGTGTCTGATTATGGTACCCACCCATGAGTTGGCAATCCAAACTGAATCCGTATTTCAAAAATTGGGGAAGCATACTAAAATAGATTCATTCTGCATACATGGAGGGGTTGATCAGGCTCCGCAAATAGAACAACTAAATAAAGGAGTTGATATTTTAATTGCCACACCCGGAAGGATGTTCGATCTGGTTAGTCAGGGAGTATTAAATCTTAAAAGAGTTGAAATTCTTGTGCTTGACGAGGCTGATCATATGCTTGATTTAGGATTTATAAAGGATATTCTGGATTTAATGCGCCATATTCCCAGAAAAAGGCAAACACTTTTCTTTTCTGCCACCATCAACGAAAAGATTAAAAAACTTGCCTATTCGCTTGTAAACAATGCCATTCGGATCCAAATCGCACCTGAAGATCCGGTTGCTAAAAACATAGATCATGCCGTGGCTTTTGTTGAAATGGATGATAAGCGTTTCTTCCTGGAATCGCTGATACGGGACAACAGCGAAAAGAAGATTTTGGTATTCGTTAGAACAAAACTCCGCGCAGAACGTGTTAAAAGTGCCCTGGAACGGGTAAATCTGACCTCCGACTCCATTCATAGTGATAAAGCCCAATCATTCAGAGCAAGCACAATGGAGAGCTTCAGAAGCGGAAAACTTAAAGTGCTTATTGCCACCGATGTTAGTGCCAGAGGAATAGATATACCCAATGTCGACTATGTAATTAATTATGATCTTCCGGAAGGATTGGAAAATTATGTTCACCGGATAGGCAGAACCGGCAGGGGGAAGCAGAAAGGACTTGCGATTTCATTTTGCAGTCTGCAGGAAAAAAAATTCCTGGAAATCATTGAAAAAAATCTGGGAAAACCTATTCAGAGAATTGACATTTCAGATGAAGAATACAATTATACGCTTGATATATCACAGGATAAAGTAAACGATTTAAAGTCATTGCTCCTTGAGGTGGAAGAAAATGAATTAAAGCATAAAAAAAGAAAAGGAAATAAAAAAAAATAATTTATCGATTAATCAGCCAGTTGGTTAAAGGAGAAGCATTGATAGAATAAAACCGGGTTGAATCGATAATTTGACCATTCAATGTGTCGTTGTTTTATCTGAGAATATATACTTTTACATTTTATAAAACACCAAAATAAATGAGAATAGAATATGATTTAAAGCTTGGCTTTAAAGACGTTATGATCAGGCCTAAACGCTCAACATTAAAAAGCAGAGCTCAGGTATCGCTTGAAAGAGAATTTAAATTTCTGCATAGCACAGCTGTTTGGAACGGAATTCCAATAATGGCAGCAAACATGGATACGGTAGGTACTTTTGAGATGGCAGTCGCTTTATCCAAGCAAAAGCTGTTTACTACCATCCACAAGCATTATTCTGTAAAGGAATGGGCTGATTTTTGTAAAATTGCCCCTCTGGGAATTGAGAATTTCATTGCTATAAGCACAGGGACCGGTGATAAGGAGGCGAAAAAACTGGCTGCTATAATTAACAATCAGCCCTTGCTGAAGTTTATATGCATTGATGTTGCTAATGGCTATTCAGAGCATTTCACAGACTACGTTAGAGAAACGAGAAATAAGTATCCTGACAAAGTTATTATTGCCGGAAATGTTGTAACCGGAGAAATGGTTGAAGAGTTGCTGCTTTCAGGTGCTGATATTGTAAAAGTTGGCATAGGTCCGGGTTCTGTTTGTACCACAAGAATAAAAACCGGCGTCGGATATCCTCAATTATCAGCTATTATTGAATGCGCCGATGCGGCCCATGGTCTGGGAGGACAAATAATTAGCGATGGGGGATGTGTAACCCCCGGTGATGTGGCAAAAGCTTTTGGTGCAGGGGCCGATTTCGTTATGCTTGGAGGGATGCTGGCCGGTCATACCGAGAGTGGGGGAGACCTTAATGAGGAAAATGGAAAGAAATACAAAGAATTTTATGGTATGAGCTCCGAA